>JAGHBH010000057.1 GCA_021161085.1 Thermoplasmata archaeon
AGTGAATGGAGGGGCAGTGAAGGGGCCGGGATCCTATTCCTGTCTGGCGCCGCATCTGGGACAGAACACGCTGTCCCCCGGGATGGTCTCCCCGCAGGAGGCGCACTCCTTCTCGACGACCTCCACAACCAGCCTGGCGCCGCAGTGGCGGCAGAAAACGTCCCCGTCCTCCACCTCTCCGCCGCACTCCGGGCACAGCAGGGTCTGGACGAAGAGCACACCGCATTCCGGACACGACTCGGCGTCCTCGGGAACGGCAGCCCCGCATTCCGGACAGGGGAAGGTGTACGTCTCGCCGCTGATCTTCACATCCGGTTCCACGGCCGTCGTCCCTCCTCCTCCGCTTTCCTCCGCGATGTCCCTGGAGGCGGTCTCCCCTTCGCGGGCGGGTGGTGGGGGATTAGCCGGCTCCAGGGGCTCTCCCAGGGCCAGTTTCTTGGCCCGGTTGGCAAGTGATAGGGCTCTGGAGTACTTTCCGTCGTCGAATGCCTTCCTCGCTCTGGAGTAGGTTTCTTCCGCCTCGGCCAGATCGTCTCCCTCCAGGTCTCCCCTGTCCCTCGCAGAGTCTATGGCGTCCCTGGCGGTTGATATCATGAACTTGGCCGGCAGTTTGTTGTTCCTCTTCCGCAGGGCTTCCTCCGCACTCCTCTTGGCGGCCTCTACCTCTTCTACCCTCATCTCGGTGCCGCCGTCCTCTTCCTCTTCCACATAGTCTATAGGCTTTTTTCCGGGGCTTCTTTTATCGCCCATTGTCTCATCTCCATCCGCCATCGGACCGGGGATCCCCTCCCGGATTTTTGCTGTAATTTCTGCTGGTTTGCTCTCCGCCGGTCTGGCCAGGGTTGGCGTCTCCTCCACGGCCATCCCCACGACCGGAGCGCTCTTTCTGGCGTTGTAGAGGGACCGTTTAGCCATCTCGCAGTAATCGGCGGCGAGCTTATATCTCTTCTCCCGGTAGTATCTTTCGGCGGCGGCCAGATGTTCCCTGGCGTCCGAGACCCGGAGGCCCTGGGTTTCCATCCTTTTCATTATGGCCCGGGTGGTGTTGAGCATGCTGTAGACGCTGTCGTCCGTGGGGAGACCCAGCTCCCTGGCCCTGTTCCTGGCCCATCTGCGGAGCACCCTTGGCAGGATGAGGAGGAGGGCGAAGAATATGAGGGCGACGGTGAACGCCTGCCAGAAGGGGTCCATCAGCCCCCACCTCCCTTGCCGCCCTTCCTTCCTTTCCCCTTCTCCTTCCACAGTTCCTTCCTTCTGGCCTCGAGCAGGTCTTCCTCCATGCCTGAGAACCCCGCCATGGTGATGACCCTCTTTCCACCGTTTTTGCCGGCTTCAAACAGCCCGTTCATTCTCTTCCTGTATCCGAGGTCCCTCAGGAGGTGGTGGTCCAGCACCAGCACGGCCCCGGTGTTCTCCACGAGAGCCTTCATGGTCTCCACGGCGATGCCGAGATTCCTGCTGGAGAACCTGTGTCCCAGGAGATAGGTGGGTGGGCCGTCGGCGAAGATGATATCTGGCTTCCTCTCCTCTATCCACCTTATCCCCTCTTCGGGAAGGAGTCCCTCTATGTCGCTGGTGTGGACAACGGTGGTGTTCCCCTCGGTGACGGCGGTCATTATCACATACCCCAGCCTCGTCCCCTGGGGGCCGTGGGGCATCGGGGGGGAGAACGATAGGGAGAGGTCCCCCACCTGGAGGTTGTCCCGTCCGTCCGCGACATCGTATTTTACATCCCATTCGTCCAGGAGTGATATGAGATAGGCCGCCCTCTCCCTCTGGCTCTTGTTTATGCTGTTCTCCGGGTCCTTTAGAAACGTCTTCTTGGAGTGGAATAGCGGCCTTTCCGGGGAGTGGTGGTCGTAGTGATAGTGGCTCACCACCACGGCGTCGGAGAGGGAGACCGCCCTCTCTATGGCCTTCCTGGTCTCCTCCAGCCTTCTCTCCTCTGCCGGAGAGGGTGGGAGGCCGAACCTGTAGGGGCCCAGGGCGGCCCCGGGGTCTATGACCACGGAGCCCTCCTTCCCCACGGCCCTTATGCACATGGAGCGGACGCCCAGGGAGTCCGCCCCCAGCACCTCTATCTCCATGTTGTCTCTCCCCGGTGGGGGGATAATCCCCATAGAGATATATAAAAGGGTGGCATTATCTCCCATGTCCCCAGGAGATAGGTGGAAAGATGGAGAGATAGAGATAAAGAGATGAGATGAAGATGTCCTGGGACGGAGAGGAGACACCATGAGCGCAGGCACGGACTACCTTCCCGATCCGTCGCCCGAGGAGGCCCTGTCATTCATCAGGGAGAGGCGTCCGTCCATGGGTTCTAGCACGGTCCAGATAATCATAGGAAGATGCACGGTGGACTATTCCGGAAGGGCCAGAAGCTTCCTGGGTTCGGGCGAGAGGGTGGTCATGATAAAGCCGGACGGCGTCGTGCTGGTCCACAGGGTGGGGGGCAGGGACCCGGTGAACTGGCAGCCTCCCGGAACGAGGACGGAGTGGTACATTGAAGGAGGGGACCTGGTGCTGGAGGCCTCCAATCCGAAGCAGGCGGAGAGGATAACCGTGAGGTTTTCCGACGTCTCCATGATACTGGTCAAACCACTTGAGGACGGGGGAGATTTTTCCCTCGTGGGAATGGAAAAGGACCTTGTGGACGCCCTGGAGAGGAATCCGGAGATGATAGAACCCGGTCTGGTGGTCGTCCGGAGGGAGGAGAGGACAAGGAGCGGTGCCATAGACCTCCTCTGCCGGGACAGGGAGGGGAACACCGTGGTGGTGGAGGTGAAGAGGAGCACCGCCGGCCCCTCTGCGGCCTCCCAGCTCATGGCTTACATAGAGGATATAAGGTCGCTTAACCCCGACGCCCCGGTGAGGGGAATACTGGTGGCCCCCAGGATACAGGGGACGGCACGCACCCTCCTGGAGATGAACGGTCTGGAATCGGTGGAGATATCCCCGGAGAGAAAGCTGCTGTCCAGGAACCAGAGGACACTGGATGGCTTCGGATAGTCCGGGCCGGTGCCTGGCGGTTCGAGAGAGGTGTGGAGGTGTGGGGTGCGAGAGAGGTGGGGAGGTATGGACAAGGGGGCGTTGCTCCGGGAT
>JAGHBH010000170.1 GCA_021161085.1 Thermoplasmata archaeon
GAACCTGGCATCCGAGAGGTGATAGTACATGGAGGAAGGATACCTCCACGCCGAAGACATAATCCAGGGCGGCCGTGACGGAGAAGAGGTTTCCGTCCGGGGATGGGTCTATCGTACCCGGAGCAGCGGCTCCATAGTGTTCATGCTGATACGGGATGCCACGGGCATCATCCAGGCAACCATAAAGAAGGGGGCGGTGCCGGATGAGGATTTCGCCCTGGCGGAGAAGGCCGGAATAGAGTCCGCCGTGGAGGTCCGGGGTGTCGTGGCGGAGGACAGACGTGCCCCCGGAGGCTGGGAGATAAAGGCCACGGGATTCAAGCCCATCCACATAGGAGAGGTTTTTCCCATCTCCCGGGACAAGAGCGAGGAGTTCCTGCTGGATATGCGTCATCTCTGGGTGAGGTCCACCCGGCTGACCAACGTGATGAAGGTCAAAGCCGTACTCCTGGCGGCTGCCAGGGAGTGGTTTGCGGACAACGGCTGGTGGGAGACCACCCCGCCCATCATATCCGCCAGCGCCGGTGAGGGCGGCTCGACCGTTTTTTCTTTCAAATATTTCGGCAGGGAGGCCTTCCTCTCCCAGACGGCACAGCTCCATCTGGAGGCCCTTATTTTCTCTCTGGAGAAGGTGTACAGTCTCACCCCGTCTTTCCGGGCGGAGAAGAGCAGGACCCCCAGGCATCTCACGGAGTTCTGGCATCTGGAGGGTGAGGCTGCGTGGGTGGACAACGAGGAGAACATGAGAATACACGAGGAACTGGTCTCTCACATGTGCAGGAGGGCTGCCGAGAGGGCTTCCGGACCCTTGAAGGCCCTGGGCAGGGACCCCGGGGACCTTCTCGAGATAGAGCCTCCTTTCGAGAGGATAACCTACGACGAGGCGGTGGAGAGGCTGCACGACAAGGGCCTGGATTTCGTGTGGGGGGACGATTTCGGCGCCGTGGAGGAGCGAGCCCTGACGGAGGATTTGAGAGTCCCCGTATTCGTTAAAAACTATCCGAAGAGCGCCAAGACCGCCTTCTACATGAAGGAGGACCCGTCCGACCCGGCCAAGGTGCTGTGCAGCGACCTGCTGGCTCCCGAGGGTTACGGGGAGATAATAGGGGCGAGCGAGAGGGAGGTGGACAACTCCATCCTCATCCGGAGGCTGGAGGAGCAGGGTGCAAACCTAGACAACTACAGGTGGTATCTGGACCTGAGGAGATACGGCTCCGTCCCCCACTCCGGGTTCGGCATGGGGGTGGAGAGGGTTGTCAGGTGGATATGCAAGCTGGAGCACATACGGGATGCGGTTCCCTTCCCCAGGACACCCTCCAGATTCGTCCCGTGAGACCTTGGGGGCCAAATGGGGCCAAATGTTAAGTATCGGAAAAACCGTCTCTTCTTAGATGTCTTCCGTACCCACCGGACCGGCCGTTCGTGATTCTCCACCCCCACCGTCATCCGCCCCGGCCGACAGCAACCCTGGGACAGAGCCTGCGGCCCGGAGACCAAGGGGTGTTGGAGAAGACATCAAATCCGCCTTCCTCTTCTTGGAGAGGCGGGTGTTCAGCCCGGAGACAGCAGCCCTTCTCCTGGTGGCGGCGGCCATATTCGGTTTTCTCTCTGCAGCCATGGTGCTGGCCGATGTGCCGCCCGAGTCCCCGGGTCAGGAGGCCGGCGGTCCGGTCTCCCTGGCGGGATATGTGATGACGAAGAACGGGACCGGCATATCCCATGCGGTGGTGCGCATATCCTCCCTCTCCATGTCGGCGGTGGCTGACGATAGGGGCTATTACATCCTGGAGGACGTTCCCCCTGGGGAGTACACCCTCACTGCCGAGGCTTCGGGTTACGGGGATGTCTCGGTGAGGATAACCGTCGAGACTGGGCGGCCCGGGATGTATGATCTGGTCCTCCCCCCGTCGGGAGAGCATGCCTATTATGACTGGAGGAGCCCCGAACCCCCCCCGTCATTCAGGTCCATGAACCTCTTTCTCTCCGGCGTGTTCGTTCTCGGCTCCGTCAGCGCTCTGGGGGGGGCCTTCTTCTCCTGGTCCCGGTCCCACTTCAAGACTGCCATGCTTCTCTCCTCCCTGGGGGTGCTCTCCTACGGGTTCATCGCCGGCAGCATCCTGGCGGGGGTTGCGGTCTTCCTCCTCATGGGCCAGAAGCATGTCTTTCCCTCTTCCTCTCCCCTATCCTTTCCCTCCCCGGGAGGCCGGGGTGTGCCGGCGACCGCCGGCCATCGGGGTGTCGGAGGTGCCCGGCCGGTATATCACGGAACGGGAGGAGACACGGGAGGCGGTGCCGGTGCGGTCCCCGCCGGACTCTCGGAGCCCTTTCACATTCACCGGGCGGAGGAATCCTTCCGGTGCGAACTCTGCGGGGAGGCCATCCCCGGGGATAGGGCCTTCATAGAATGCCGGTGCGGTGCCGCCTATCATCTCCAGTGCGGTCTCGGAAAAAGATGTGTGAGATGCGGTCAGGAGTTCAAGGGATAGGCGGGGGCGGAGGCTCCGTGCCCCCTGGGACGGCCGGGGTGGTTTCGGGTGGATTCTGGGGGGGCGGTTCCATCTTCACCCTGGGCCTTTCCGGTGTGTCAGGCACCCTCCTGTAGAGTATCCTTTTCTGGGTTCCTATCCTCCCCCCGTAGGCGCAGAAGAAGGTGTTGGACAGCAGCAAGAGGAACAGGATGGCCACCTCCAGCATGGAGGTTATCCTTGCCCTTCCGGTTATGGCCAGGCGGTTGCCTATGATGAAGAGCATGAGCACCTCCACGGCCGTCCATATGACGCCGAGCACGAAGCCCGCTATGACACCGCTGTCCGTCCGCTTTCCCGCCAGATATCCGGAATAGTAGGGGACGATGACGAATAGGAGGAAGGCGTTGAACCCTATCACTGGAACAAGTATGGCCAGGAAGGATAACACGGCCAGAGACAGTAAGCCTACGGCTATCCCCCTGAGGAAGTGTTCCACCTCCAGCTTCTCCTCTTCGGTTCTCAGTAGGGGGGTCATCCTCCTCCACCTCCCACCACGTCAAGGTACCATATGGTGGCCACGTCCGTGACGCCGGTTATTATCAGCTGTATGGCTATGGCGGCCAGTATGAGGCCGAATATCCTGGACAGAACGAGGGTGCCGGTCCTCCCCAGCTTCTGGAAGACGGGGTCGGCATAGTAGAGGGTCACGTATGAGAACACCATTATCCCCAGGATGGCCGCCAGGACCCACACCAGGCCCCACAACCCCATTTCGCTGTTCTTTGCCTCCGCGGATAGTAGTATGATCATCGTTATCCCGCCCGGGCCGGCGAAGAGGGGTATGCCCAGGGGTACCACCCCCACGCTCTCGCTCTCCGGGTCCGATCCCTCGCCCGTGTCCTCCTCCATGTCGGCCTCCGTGTCCTCCACGCCCCCGCTCATCAGGAACCTCTGGAGCACCTCAACCTTCTCCTTGTGGGTCTGCTTGGTACGGGGTTTCTCTCCCTGGAGCATGCTGAATGCTATCCGGAGCAGCAGCAGGCCGCCGGCGATCCTGAACGCGGGGATTGTTATTCCGAAGAGGCAGAATATGAGGTTTCCGAAGAGGGCGAAACCTGTCAGGGTGAGACCGGCTGTAATCACGGTTGTCTTTATTATCTTCATCCTGGCACTCCGGGGCAGGTTCTCGGTGAGGGTGACGTAGAACGGGACGTTTCCCAGGGGGTCCACAGTGGCGAAAAGGGCGAACCAGGCGGTTAGGAGGAAGGAGGTTATCTCCATCGGCCACCCCTCCTAGCATCCACTATGTAGCCCGTGTGCCCGAGCATGTCGAAGGACGGCCGCACCACGTTCTCCTTGACCACCATCTCCCTCTCCAAGACCTCCCTGGCTTTCACCCCGAAGAATCCGGCATCCCGCAGTGTCTCGACGGTTTTGGCCATCTGTCCCATGGTGGGGGTGAAGGAGACCCATGTGCCCCCGGGACGCAGAGCCTCCCTCGCATGTTCAACCACCAGCCAGGGCTCCGGTATGTCCAGGACCACGGCCGCCGCCCCTCTCTCCTCTATCCCCAGGGTGATGTCGGCGTGTTTTATCGTGGACACCTGCGAGTATCCCGCCCTGGCTATGTTCTTACCGGCGGCCCTAAGGAAGTCCTCCCTCTTTTCATAGGTTACCACCCTTCCCGAGGGATGGACCAGATGGCACAGGGCGATGGTCAGCCGCCCGGAGCCAGCTCCGCCTTCTACGATCAGGTCTCCCGCCCTGGCCCCCGAGAGGAGGGATATGATCGCCGCATCCTTGGGCGTTGTGGTCTGCGCTCCCCGTTCTATGGAGTTCATCAGGTCCAGCAGCGTGGGATACACCAGAGTGTATTCCCTCTCGTTTACGCTCACGGTCTCTCCCGGTTCAAGGGCCAGGAGGCGGCTGGTATCCACTACCCCCACCCCGGGGACGTTCTCCATGTTACCAGTTATAGCGACTGGATGGACCCGGCGGTCCTTTCCCAGGAGACCCATGCGGTCGCCCTTTTCCACCATGGTGGGGGGACACCATCCTAGGAGGATAAA
>JAGHBH010000003.1 GCA_021161085.1 Thermoplasmata archaeon
CCCACCTATCCTCCTCATGTAGAACGTCTCCCCCCTGTACTCCGTTCTTTTGAGCAGGCCGGCGGCGGTGAGAGCCTCCACCAGATTCCATTCCTCCCCCCTGTCTTCAAGGAGATGGCGGAGGGCGTCCTCCCTCATGGGGTGGACTGCGGTTATCCCGAGTATGTCCTCCCGCACGTCTCCTGTGGATGAGAAGGCGTTGCCCTCGTATCCTATGAGGTATTCCACGTGGGGGAGTCTCTCGGCGAGTATCTGGTAGGCGGTGTTTATCCTCTCCTCCCTCGGCGGCTGGACCCAGGGTTCTGCGGGCGGCCGTATCGGGATGGAGAGGTAGGCAGCCCAGGGTCTTATGCCTCCAAGGAACCCGGCGAGCATTTCCATGTGTTCCGGGCTGTCGTTGACCCCGGAGACGAGCATGGTTTCCGTGATCAGCCTTCCCCTGTACCGCCTGGAGAACTCCTCCATCCCCTCTTTTATCTCCTCCAGGCTCAGGCGGCCGTGGGGGCGGTCTATCTTTTTCCACACCCCTTCTTCAACCGCATCCATCTTGAGGGAGACCAGGTCTGCTTTGAGGAGGTCGTCCCGCACCCCGGCATGCCAGATGAGGGAGGCGTTGGATATCACCGCTATGGGAGTTTCCAATCCCATGTCTCTCAGGAGGGTGTGGAGGCCGTCTATGAGCCTGCCGAGGTTGACGTCCAGGGTGGGCTCGCCGTCGGGGACGATGGTGATATAGTCTATATTCTCCCCTGCATCCCTGGCTTTTTCCAGCCTGTCCCTCGCCTCCTTTATTATCTCCTCTGGAGGGTAGAAGCTCCTGCGTTCTATGGACATTCGGGGAGAGCGTCCGAGCTGGCAGTATATGCAAGAATAGGTGCAGACCTTAGGGGGTATGTTGTTCACCCCCAGGCTGCGGCCGAGACGCCGGGAGGGCACGGGTCCGAACACTCTGTCCATCATCTTACCTTTCTGAGATGTTTCTACGGATTCGGAGGTTGTATGTCTATCGGTTTAAAAACCTATCTGGTTGAGGGGCGTACGGGAGAGAACGGCTGAAGTGAACGATTTTATAATAGAACCCCGATTATGTTCCCGGGATAAAAAAGGCGTGGGAAAGATGGAAGGACGGGTCGTCTGGTATCGCTTATATAGTGTTCTGTTCGAAAAAGAGCTTTCCGGAGTGGTGGAGATACGGGAAGACGGGATAGAGTTCCGCTGCCACGACAGCCGCTGCCTACCTCTTCTTCACAGGTTCTTCACGTACGGATTGAAACTGGTGATGCTGGCTCTGGTTTTCTACGCATTCATTTTCGGGCTCCTGCTGCCCTTTCCGGCCGGTCTTATATTCTCTCTCGTAGTTATCGCCCTCTTCTATGTTCTCTATTATCCGAACCTCATGCTCTTCAACGTCATATGGCACCACCCCCTCAGCGATCCCGGGAACGGCAGGCTCTTCTTTCCCTACGGGGTGATAGGGGGTGTTGAGAAAGGGGAAGGGGATTCCACGGTGGCTCTCCTCGTCCCCCGGAGGATCAAATCACCCCTAAGCATATTCTCCCCCACGTGGAAGTGGCCCAGGCTCCTGTTCGAGATAATAATGCCGAAAGACGGGGTCCCCTACGACCGGATAAAGGGTGGTAAAACAGAGGAGGTGGTATAGATGGAGATGACCAGGATGTCCGAGAACGAAGGCCCGCCAGGAAATGCGGAAGGAGCCGTCTATTCCTTCTCTTTCTTTATGGTAGTCGCAGTTCTGCTCGCCCTATCCGTCTTTCTGCCTGCCTACAGGGTGGAGATGAGCACCGCCGGGAACACCCAGATAACCACCTACACCCTGAGCGGGAGCACCCTGACCATAAAACACGAGTTCGCCGACGGCATCGAGACCTCCTCCTACGACAGGGAGGATTTCCAGGGGGGACTCGCAGAGCTCTACACGGCGGCGGGAAAGACCGGGGCCGTCGGCTCGCTGTCCCTCTTTTCCCTCCTGGTGGTATCGTTCAACGCCATGATATGCGCCGTGAAAGAGGGCCTTGTGGACAGGAGCATAACGGAGAGCATACCCCGATCCCTCAGGGAGACCATAGGCAGACACCGGATGAGGATACACAGGTACAGCATATTCCTTGCCGGCATCCTTGCCATGTACTCCCTGGGCGTCCTGGTGTCGCTGCCCGACTCCCTGTCCGGCTACTTCCCCTTCATAGAAGGCCTCTATGGGAGCGGACAGATAGACTACAACAACTACGTCCATGCCTCCTGGTCGCCCGGAGCTGGCTTCTACCCCCTCATCCTGGCGGCGGCCATACTCGCCCTCAGACTGCTCAGAATACTCCACGCCTCCCTGTTCCCCCCGGTGGAAGCAGGGGACAGGTAGGGGAAAAGAAGGGAGATGTCCTCCTGTGGGTTCGTCACGGCGTCCACGTGCCGTTTCTGGTGGCGAGGAGGTACCAGGCTCTTCCGTTGCCCCAGGGTCTGTGGTGGAGGTCGTCGAGGGTGAAGTTCTCCCCCGTGCCCTTGTAGCAGCCCTGCCAGTCTGTTCCGGTCCAGTTTACGAGCCACAGGGCGGTGTTGGGGCCGTTCTGCTGGTTTATCTGGGCGAGGATGTCGCCTGCGCGGGTGGTGGTGTCGGGGTGGTCGGGGGCGGCGATGATGTTCCAGCCGGGGTGGAAGGTGACGGTGATCGGCCGGGGATACAGGTCTCCTCTGGGTTTCCATGTGC
>JAGHBH010000031.1 GCA_021161085.1 Thermoplasmata archaeon
CCCCCGTTTCCCTGATCACCCTGGCGGCCTCCCCCTCCGGTATGACAGCGAATATGGGCACACCTGACCCGATATATTCATAGAGCTTGCCGGTGGAGACCTGCTTGGCATCCTTTCCCTCGCCTATTATGAGCAGGAGCATATCGCTCTCCCTCATCAGCCTGAACGTCTCCCCGTGGGAAACCTTCCCGCCGCATCTCACCACCTCCCCCAGCCCCATCCTTTCCACAAGAGCAGGAGCGTTTCCCAGATTACCCACCATGGTCACCTCCAGGGTCCCTGCGATTTCCGGATCCTCTTCCAAGAGGGACTTCAAGGCGAAAAGAAGCTTGTCCGGGCGCCTCCGCTCATAGAAAGAACCGGCGTAAAGAATCCTCTTTTTCTCCCCTTTTGAACCCCGGGGACCTTCGAAATCCGCTGGATCGAAAGAATGGGAGATGACGGCGAACCTCTCCCCGTCCATCCCATACTTCTCCCTCAATGCCCCCAGTATCTCCTCGTTGATGCCTGTTATCATATCCGCTCCTTCAACCGTGAGCCTCTCCAGCAGCTCGTCCAGCGGACGCAGGAGAGTATCCGACCCTGCAAAGAAAGGATTCAGCGTCCAGCTCTCCCTGAAATCCGCCACCCAGGGGAGACCCGTGAACCGCTTGAGAACATATCCCACGACATGGTTGGTGTTGGGAAGTGACGTGGAGAATATGAGATCTATCTTCTCCCTTTTGATGAGCCGCAGGCCCTCCCTCACCGCAAAAGGCGTCCAGGAGACGTAGGGGTCCGGGGTCCTGAAGAGTTTCCCCACCGCAGGGAGGCCTCCCAGGGGTCTGGATATCCTCTCCACGGTGGGCGTACGGCGTACCACGGCCTCCGGGGGGATGTTGGACAGAAGGAAATCATCGTAGAGAGGTCTCAGAAACGAGCGCTTCACCGTTATCACATAGGGACGCCAGCCATACTTCGGAAGGTACTTGACCAGCTTGGCCTGACGGCAGACACCACAGTCCAGGGGAGGGAACAGGTAAGATATGACAAGCACCCTTTTGCCAGAGGTCATCGGTCCAGCATCATAAGACGATAGATAAAACTTTTTATATCCCACCCCTATGGCTCGTTTCCCATGTATAAGAAATACTTCATTGATAATTTCTTTCACACCATGTTCAACCCCGCCTCCATAGGTCATCATCTGGACGAGAGGTCAGTCGTTCTCCTGGAATATCCTGCGGAGACACTCGGCCCCCAGTACAACCCCGTGGCCATATGCTGCTACGCTCTGGAGGAGTACAACCTACTCCTGGAATCCTCGGGGGATCATACCCCCCAGGGAGAGGACGAGCACCTCCTCCGGTTCATCTCCCAGGCAGACTGGCTTGTGGAAAACGCCCTGGACAGAGGCGATTTCACGGTCTGGCCGTACAGGTTCCCCTGGGTTGCCCCCGGATATATATGCAAATCCCCCTGGACATCGGCCATGGCTCAGGGCCTCGGTTTGAGCGTGCTGATCAGGGCAGCGGAGATTACCGGGGAAAAGAGATATCTGAACACGGCGGAGAGGGCCTTCCGTTCCTTCCTTTACGATGTGAAAGAGGGGGGTGTGGTCGAAAGGGACGGAAAGGGGGACCTATGGTTCGAGGAGTACGTATGCCCCCGTTCCGCCAGGGTCCTGAACGGGATCATGTTTGCCCTCGTGGGAATACACGAGTTCGCCGAGTACACCGGGAACAGGGATGCCTGGGATCTCTTCTGGCAGGGCGTGAAAACCCTGGAGAAACACCTCAAAAGGTTCAATCTCAACACCCTCTTCTTCCGTTACTCCCGCTATGACGACAAACTCCTCATATTCTCCGGAGAGAAGTACCACCGGTTTCACATCCAGGAACTGGAATATCTCCACAATGCCGCAAAATCCGCCGGAAAAGAATGCAGGGTTCTCAGGGAATATGCTGAACTATGGGAAAAATATGACAGGGTGAAGGAAAGAGGCCTGGGACACGGAGGATATCTCCTATTCCTTAAATTCTACTCCTACTACATGCTGATGGTGAGAAGACTCTTCAACACGATGAACCGCAGGGAGATCGAGGCGGTCAGCCCCTCTTCCAAAGGGATTTCAAAAGGGAGATGATGTCCCTCCTTTCCTCTCTATCCATTCCCAGGAACACGAAGATTAGCCAATACAGAAGGATGGTGGCGATGCCCACGGACCCTCCGAGGACGAGGTCAAGGAATCTGGAGCCGCTGCCGAAGGGAAGGAGCCAATAGAATACCTGGCAGAACAGGAAAGAGACCCCTGCGGCGGGGTATGTTTTGGCCCACACCTCCCGTGAGTATTCCCTTAGTCCGACGCCAGAGAGAGGGAGTAGGAAAACATAGTAAATGGGCAGGACAACGGCGTATGGTAAGACGGTTCCAACTATTATCCCCATGAGCCCGTAGTATCTCACGAGTATCAGGCTCAGCACGAGGTTCATGATGGCGTTGCACAGGGCCAGGATGGCCATGGGTTTGAACTTCTCCTTCCCCAATAGGACCATGCCGACCACACCCCATCCGGCCATGATGAACCAGTAGGAGATATAGACCTTGGCTATAATGTCCAGAGAGGTGTAGTCGTCTCCCATCCACACCCTGAGGATGGGGCGGGTTAGAACGAAGATGGGGACGAGAACGGAGAGGGTCACGGAGACCCTGTATCTTCCGCCTCTGAAAATAAGACGTCTGATCTTCTCCTCCTCTTCAAGAGCATCCATCTCAGCCACCGCAGGAAGGAGAGCGGAGGCAGGAAGGTTGGAGATGACGTTTATTATCTCGTGTATCTTTCTCACGGTGGCATACATGGTGACGGCAGCCGCCGAGATGAACGCCCCCGCCACTATACGGTCGGTCCCGAATATGATTATGGTGGAGATCTGGGCGGTGAAGACCAGGGAGCTGAAGCGCCATATCTTCTTGAGGGAGGAGAGGTCTATGTATCTGGGTTCTATGGAAATGTACGGGGCCAGACGTTTTATGACTATCACGTTTACAACCTGGGATACTCCCAGGACAACGGTCTTGGCGAAGATGAACCCGGTTATGCCCCACCCCCCGTATATAACGGCAACGGCCACGAAAGCGTCCAGAGTGGATGTGAGGAAGTTCACCTTGGCCTGGATATCGTACCGCTGAAGACCTCCGTAGACGGCTTGGAACGATCTGGCACCCCAGCTGCTGAGGGTGGTGGCAGCGGTGATATAGACGATATAATCATACAGATAGTGGAGCCCCGGAGAGATGTTGAAGAAACTCCATAATATATCCTTCACCAGGAAAAGGGAGACGGCGATGATGAGCCCTATGAGAGAGAAGAAAATAAAGGTGGAATTGACCATGCGGTTTATTGTCTCCTCTTCTTTCTTGGCCGTGTATTCCGCCACGTACTTGACCAGGGAAGGGGTTATGCCCAGATCGAGAAGTCCGAAATATCCGGTGACGGCGCTAACGAGGAGCCATATGCCGAACATCTCCGCCCCGACGTTGTTCACGACGTAGGAGAATACCAGGAGATTCAGACCGAAGACCCAGAATTTGATAATAATGTTGGCGGCTGTGTTTCGCATTATCTTCTTTTTGAGGCTCATAGATACCACTGAGTACTTCCACGTTTTTCTTTTTCGGCAGGCGCCCACCTGTATTCAGCTGAGACGACTCTTTAGGAAATAAGACCCTCCATATAAATGGTTATGTCAAAAAAGCCCTCTTCCACATCAGTTCTTCCCCGCAATCATCGGAGCCCATACGCATATTATTTTATACGAAAGAGGGATTACAATAAAGCATGGGCAATCGTACGGCAACCGGTGGCGTGGCCCCGGAGAAAAAGAGAAGGAAAAAACGTCCCTGCAACGGGAGGGATATCGCCCAGGCAGTTCTGGAATACATCCCCTCCACGCTGGGCCTCCGGCTGCGCAACAGGTTCTACAGGAAGATATGTCTCAGAGGGGGAAGGAACCTCCACGCCAGCAGGTACGTGCATATAGAGTGCCCGGAAAAGATGTGCTACGGAGACAACGTCACGCTCAACATGTTCACCTGGATAAACGCCGCAGGGGGCGTTGAGATAGGGAACAACGTTCTCATAGGACCACGGGTGATCATCCACTCCGCCAACCACCGCTTCGCTGACAGGGAAACCCCCATCAGATACCAGGGGCACGAGTACAGAAGGGTGGTTATAGAGGATGATGTGTGGATAGGCGGAGGGGCGATAATCCTTCCGGGTGTTAGGATAGGAAAGGGGGCTGTGGTGGGGGCGGGTGCCGTGGTAACAAAGGATGTCCCCCCGTTCTCCGTGGTTGCCGGCGTGCCTGCCAGAGTCATAAAAGAGAGATGAGAGGTAGTGATA
>JAGHBH010000189.1 GCA_021161085.1 Thermoplasmata archaeon
ACCCAGGAGATAAGCGAGGATGCCTGGACGAGCCAGTGGTCGGGCACCGATGACGACGGGATGACCTCCGAGAACGGCCTCAGGGTGGGTCCGGTAAGGGTCATCCGGCACTGGCGTATAGCGTGGCATCCTGGAGACTCTCTCGAATGGGGGACCAAGAAATCCTTTCAGGTGTACTACTATCCCACCCAGGTATTCAAGATGGAACACGGAAAATACTGGGGAAGTACCACATATCTGGACGACAAGAACTCCATAGACCATCTCTCGTCGGCCACCCCCATGAACTATTATGACAGCAACGGCAACACGGCCACCATAGATGGTTCTTCCTCGGGAGACAGTATCACCAACACGGCACCCCTGGATTGGTGTCAGGTCTCGTCATCCCACGGCTCATATGTCCTCACCACGGAACGGTCCATCACGGACACCCCCGGAACGGAGTCCATGGATTTCATAGACGACAGCAGCGCCTCCGACACGGAGGGAGGCAGGTCGGGAGCGGAGTCGGGAAAATACGGGGATGCGGCCCTCTACAGGATGCAGAACATCCCCCAGGGGGCGGACAACCAGTGCCGGTGGAACTTCAACTACACCCTCTATCCCCTCCCCTCCAGCGCACCCAACAGCGGCTCCGGATATTACAACATGTTCACCAACCCCCTCCAGGTGACAGCAACCAGCCAGGCCATGGTGGGAGACACCCAGCCACCGGCCACCCAGGCGGGGAGTGTTCTCATAGAGGGCTCCTCCTCGTACACCGTGGGGATATCCACAGCCGGCACCATCACCCTCACGGCCTCCATAACCGACGCGGGTAGGGGAGACAGCACCATATCCAGCGCGGTTTGGACCGATGGTTATGCAGCATTCCCCGGGACCGCCATGTCCGCCTCCGACGGGTCGTTTGACGAGATAACCGAGGACGTTGAGGCCATCATAGACATCTCCACGTGGACACCGGGCGTTTATGACCTGTATGTCTACGGGACGGATTCGGAGGGCAACGGCAACACCACCAGCACGGAGCATGCTACGCTCACCATAGTGGACGATCTGGCCCCCGAGACGGTATCGGGAACGGTGCTCATCAACAGCCAGCCCTCCCTAACCATTCCTCTCTCCTCGGTGCCCCTCACTGGCTCGGTTTCCCTGACGGCCACGGTATCGGACAGCGGCCGGGGTGATGCCCTCGTCCAGGGTGCGAATTATACCATAGGACCAGGTCCTTCCGGAAACTGGCCCGGTGTTGCCATGTCTGCCTCCGATGACGCCTTCGACGAGGTAACGGAGGATGTCAACGCCACCGTGGATATAGCGGACTGGCAGCCGGGCGTGTACGATTTTTACGTCTATGGCACCGATGTGGAGGGCAACGGCAACACCACCAGCACGGAACATGCAACACTCACCATAACCGACGATATCGCCCCCACGGCGGACTGGGTTCTCCTGGATGGACAAAACAACCTGACGATTCCGGCCTCCAAAGCCTCCACGGTGAATCTCACGGCCAGGGTGAACGACACTGCGGGGGGCGGGGGCATAATTCAGGGGGCGAATTATACAATCGGGCCTGGTCCGGATGGAAACTGGCCGGGAGCCCCCATGACACCAGACACTCCCCTGGACAGCAGCGTGGAGGATTTCACGGCTGCCAATATAGATATATCGGGATGGGGGCCGGGGACCTATGTGTTCTACGTGTATGCGGTGGATGATGCGGGGAACGGTCTGCCCGAAGCGGGAACGGCCACCCTCCGGATAATAGACGACGGGGCCCCGGAGATAGAGAACGTGCTCGTCAACGGTGTCAAGACGGTCTCCATCCAGTACTCTGAAAGAGAGTTCACCTCTCTCACCCTGAGGGCCAGGGTCAACGACACCCTCCACGGCCAGCAGAACATAACCGGGGCCAACTACACCATCGGGGCGGTCAACTGGCCGGGGACCAACATGACACCGGACTATCCGCTGGACACCTACGTGGCTAATTTCTCCGCCCCCGTAGACATCTCCACGTGGGCCGCCGGGACATACGAGATATACGTCTACGGCAGCGACACCAACACCTCCAACACCAGCAGCATGGAACATGTCACCATCACGATATACGACGACGTGAGACCCGTGGTGGAAAACGTCACCATCAACGGCCTCCAGGTGTACGAGACCACCCTATCGGCCCTATCCTCCCCGTCGCCCGTGACATTGAGGGGCTGGGTGAACGACACGGGCAGGGGCGGGAGCAGGATAGGGGGGGCCAACTACACCGTAGGCGAGGCATCCTGGCCCGGCACCGACATGACCCCCATGGACGTTCTGGACAGCCCACTGGAGGGGTTCACCGCCGCCATAGATATCTCCTCCTGGAGCGCCGGATACTACACCCTGGCAGTGTACGGCTGGGAGGAGGGCGGGAGAGAGGCCAAGGACCCGGGGACGGCGGTGCTGATAATCCACGACGACCAGGCACCGGAGATAGAGAATGTCAGGGTCAACGGCCTCGACACATACACGGTGAACTTCTCCGCCAGAGGCACCGTTGTGCTCAACGCCACGGTGAACGACACGGGCCACGGCGACACACCCATCGGGGGAGCCAACTACACGACGGGACCCGGTCCGGAGGGAAACTGGCCGGGCGTGCCAATGAACCCGATGGATGGAACATACGATGAGCCTGTGGAGGATGTCACGGCCACCGTGGATCTCTCCGGGTTCACCGCGGGAACCCACCATCTCTACGTCTACGGGTGGGATCAGACACCCCAGTACAACCACACCAGCAACGCATATGCCACCGTGGAGATAGTGGATGATGTTCCGCCGGAGTGTGTGGAGTTGAAGATAAACGGGGGGACGGAGGCCACGGTGAACCTATCCGACGGCACGGTCACCCTCACGGCCGTGGTGGACGACACGGGCAGGGGCGGAAGCGTGGTGGTCTCGGCAGCGGTATCGGATGGAGAGAACAACACCAAAGCCCTCTACGAGATGAGGAACGACACGGAGATAGACGGCCCGCTGGAGACCTTCACCCTCCACCTGGACATACGAAACTGGACTGCCGGGGTGCACACGCTCTACCTCTACGGGTCGGACGAGGCCCTTAACCTCAACGACTCCAGCCTCAGAAAGGTCACATTGACGATCATAGACGACCTGGCTCCCGCCTCGAATCAGGTCTATGTGAACGGAAAGACATATCTCAAGATAGACCGCAACGACCCTGGATATGTGTGGATAAACAGCAGCGTGGATGACACCGAGTACGGGAACACCACCATCCGGGAAGGCAACTGGACGATCTCCCAGGCCAACTGGCCCGGAACACCCATGGACCCGGCGGACGGGGCATACGATGCTCCCACGGAAAACGTCACCAGCCAGACACCAAAATCAACGTTCCCGGTGGGCACATTCTGGGTCTACGCCTACGGAGGTGACATGGCGGGCAACAACAACACCACCTCGGGATACCGGGCGAGGCTCATAGTGGAGGGCCTGGGGCCGGAGACCGAGAACACCGCCGCTGACGGACAGCAGGGCACGGTGGATCTCCCGCACGGCACCACCTCTTTCCATCTCACCTCCACGGGCGACGACAGATACCGGGGGGCCTCCGTGGTGGTGGGCGGCGAATACTTCATAGATACGCCCGGGGAGAACGGCACGGGCACACCGCTCTCCAACAGCGGGTTCAGATGGGACTCCTACACCGAAGACGGAGAGGCCACGGTGGACACCTCCGGATGGCTGGGCGACGAGACCCATGTGATATACGTCCACTTCCAGGACTCCTACGGATACTGGGGAGAATTCGAGAACGTCACGGTCCACATACTCCCGGGAGTGCTCCATCACCTCAACGCCACACCCTCCCCCATCGTGACGACGGACATGGACAGCCTGGTGATAGAGGGCAGGGGCTACAACGATGCCGGCGAGCTGGAGGTCAACAAGACATGGACCGGCAGCTGGACGTGGAGCGGGCCGGTCCTGGGTAACCTCATAGACGACGTTGACCCCACATACCACCGCGGCATACGCCTCCAGGCTACCACACCGGGAAAATCCAACATAACCCTCTCCGACACCACTACCGGCATAAACGTCACCATCCCTGTGGAGGTCAAACCCGCCGTCCTGGCCCCCCTGGAGCTCAAGGAGGGATGGAACCTCATAGGCCTGCCCCTGTGGAACACCACGGCCACCGCCAGAAACCTGGCAAGGGTCATAGGAGCCAACTGCAGCTTCGTGGTCCGCTGGGACCCCGTGGACGAGATATACGACATGACCTACAGCGCCATGTGGGACACCGGGGAGTTCCCGCTGGAGATGGGCACCGGATACTGGGTCTATGTCACCCACAACACAACCGTCCAGTTCCACGGACTCCAGCCGGCCCAGGGAAATATCACCGTAAACCTGCACCCTGGAGGATGGAACCTGCTCGGATGGACCAACATCACTGGAATAGACACCCAGAGCCTCTGCGACCTCATCAACGACACCTATCTCAACGGCGTGAGAGGATACATAACCCCATGGGACGCCAAGGCACAGAGATACGGAGACGCCTACCTCGACATAGTGGGACTGCCGCCCGCCGGCCGGACCTTCACCATACGCCAGGGCGAGGGATTCTGGGTGTGGATAAACACGGCCTCCAATTATGCTTACTAGGATATAACACACACCACACATGCTATAGATAAACCATACCCATCGGCAGGCGGTCAGGCACAAAATAACAAAACGAGGGGAAACGAAATGGCAATAATAATATCTAAAAATGGGCGAAACGCTAAAAAACTGGATAGGAAAGATTTCGAAATTGAGAGCAAAATGCAGGATTATGTGTCTGCAAATCCGGAAGTTATCCCTGTGGAAGATGTCAAAGAGAACACAAAAATGGTTGTCCTTACCAGAGAGTTCCCAGTAGATATTGGAAGCATTGATGCTCTTGGTGTCGATAAAGATGGGGAAATTTATATTTTAGAGACCAAACTAGATAAAAACTCAGACAAAAGAAAAGTTATTGCTCAAATATTAGAATATGGGGCGTATCTATACAAAACTTACGCTGATGGGAACGAGTTTGTAGAAAAAATAAACGAACAACTTAACAATAATGAGTCCTCTTTAGACGATATTCTATCATCTTCATTCGGCTACGAAGGAGAACAATTAGAGAACCTTCTTGGAGGAATAAAGAACAGTTTTGAAAACAGACTCTACAACTTTTTTATTGTTATGGATAAGGTCCCCGAAGAAATAAAAGAAGTTATCATGTTCATAAACCAAAACAGTAAATTTGATATCTACGCTGTAGAACTAGAATACTACGAGGACAATGGATACCAAATAGTAATACCAAAGCTGTTCGGAAAAATACCAAAAAAAGAAACGACAGTAAGAGAAAGAAGAATGTGGGATGAAAAATCATTCTTTGAGGTAATAGAGGAAAAGCTAGGAAAGGAAAATAAAGAGAAAATTTGGGAACTATACTCCTCCTTAAAAAAAGACTATACAATTGAATGGGGGGAGGGAAAACATATGGGCTCTTTTAAGTTAAAAGTTCCTTCCATTAGTAAAAGGTCTATTCTTGTTGTCTGGTCTACTGGTAAAATAACCATCTGCTATGGCTGGTTAAACGACAATAACGAAACAGAAAAGTGGAGAGAAAAATTCAGAAAGGCTTTAAGACAAATTGAAGGATTCGATAAGTATGTCCCGGATTCTCCCATAGGGAGATGGCATGATATTCCTATCGATATTTGGGGAGAAAAGCTCGACGAATTAGCCGCCACCATTCAAAATTTAATTCCAAAAAGGGACTAGCGTGCCCTCCCTGGTACGGCGTATAACACGCTCATATCGGGTCCACCCCAAAACGGGGTTCCGCCTAAATTTTGCCTCATGGCGAAAACATCAGATATGAGCGAAACGATATAACAACTATATAACGCTCTATAAC
>JAGHBH010000172.1 GCA_021161085.1 Thermoplasmata archaeon
GCGGAGGGCTCCTGGGTGGCCAGGATGATGCTGAGGCCGGGATGCCTCCCCAGCTTTATCCAGTCGATGAGGGGTGTTGTGGCGGTGGTCCGTCCGTCCGAGGGGAGGAAGAGATGTGCCTCGTCTATGACCAGATAAACCGGGCCTATACTTTCTCCCTCCGGAGGCCCCCTGTCTTCAGCCACGGCATCCGGCACCGTGTCGCTTCCACCACCCCCGCCACTGCCACTCCCATGCGAGCGGGTCCCGGAGAGTCCGGCCTGCCTCTGCATCTCCAGCGTGGTCTCCACGGTCTTCCTGTGCAGCATCCCCTCTGCCAGTAGGGCGACCACGAATGCCCGGAGGTCCAGTGATCCCATCCTTCTCAGACCGCTTATATCGAGAACGTTGATCTTCCCCGGCTCCACCAGTCCGCGGGCCTCGGGGGAGAACAGGCCCGTGTCCCCGGCCATACGGATAAGCGCCCTGAGAGCCCTCCGGTCCTCCTCCCGGGCATCCATCTTCCCCGCCGCAGCCGCCATATCCTCGATTGTGTACGGCATCTCCATCGTTGACAGGAGGTCCAGCAGAAGTGACCCCACGGGATGTGTGGGCTCCAGATTGAAGAGGGAGAGCCAGCCGTTCACAGGAACGCTGTCGGCACGGAATTCCAGGATCCTGTCGTAGTGAACACCCTCTCCCAGCAGTTCCACGGAGCGTCTGGGCATGGTTATGATGATGTTATCCATACCCTCTGGCCGGAGGTCTCCGAACCTCTTCATGGCCTCCACCTCTCCCGGGTGGGTGTTGGGGGATTTCAGGCTGTGGAACACGCTCATGGTGTCCACCACCACCACGGCCAGCCTGTCCCGCATCTCCTCGGGCAGGGTGGAGAAACCCTCCAGGAGCACCCCGAGGGTGTAGGATTTCCCCGTTCCCCTCTTTCCCAGCACCAGCATGCAGTGGGGTGTGGCCAGATCCAGGTACAATGGGCCGGTCTCCTCGTATCTGCCTCCCGGATACGTCACCATCCTCCCCATGTAGGCGCACCCCTCGGTCCCGTATCTCGCAGCCTCTTCCTTTCTTCTTCCCATTATCTCGATTCTCATCCCATCACCGCCATTCCCGCCTGGGAGGATATTATGTACATCGCAACTGCCGTGGGAAGGGAGAACGCCAGGGTCCTCCTGAACGTTATCCTGTCCCCTCCATCCGTGATGTTGGACACGAAATAGGATGTCACCACCACGGAGAGGAAGAGATAGACTCCCAGCACCATGGTGAAGAGGTCGGTGGACAGGGATGGAGGGGACCCCAGCGAGGAGAACTCCCGGGAGAGCATGGCGTACATGCTGGCCGTGACCCCCAACACCACGGGGGCGAAGAAAACGCCGGTGGTCCTCATCATATCCACCACGCTTCTCAGCTTGGTTCGAACATCGTGCTCCACCTTCTGGAGGTCCCGCATATACGAGGACATCTGGATAAGGGTCTCCCCGGCGCTCCTCGGGTCCTTCTCCACGGCCTCCACCATGGTCCTCATGGCCGCCCTTATCTCCCTGCTGGGCGTATCCCTGAGGACGCCGTTCCGGCCGAAAAGCAGCCGGTCAAGGGGCTCCCGGGTCAGATGCATCCTGGCCGAGATCTCCGAGAACAGGTCGGAGATGGCGCTGTCCTTCATCACCCCCGCCGCACCCCGGACGGCGGTCTCTAGGGGCTGTCCCTCCGCCAGTCTCGACCCTATCTGGAACAACGCGTCGGGAAGGTCCCTCTCCATAGCCTTGATCCGCTTCCTCTCCACGGCCGCGGCGGACGTGCCGGCCAGAAACACCGCCGAGATGAAAAGGGATATGGAGAGAAGGATGAGGAGGCCCGGCTGGACGTGGAGGGAGGGCACGAACAGCAGGGCCGCCGGGAGGGAGGCCACGGCAGCCCCGGAAAGGAGCGCTCCGCCCATGCTCCCTCCGGTCTCGAGGTGCGGGGGACTGGACAGGCCCGGTCTCCTGCCTATTATGTGATAGGCGTACAGGAAGGTGGCCAGGGGAAAGATGACGTCCATGAGGATAACTACCGTGATGGCAGAGCCGGAGTCATCGCCCTCCACGACCGTTGTCATCGCAGGCTCCGGCATCTTCATGCCCTGCAGGGGAATAAGCGCCCCTATGAGAAGAGGCAGAACCACACCCAGGGCGAAGAGGACGGTCGTCGGCCCACTGAGAGAGGAGGCGAACTCCTCCACCTTCTCCTTGGCCCCGCCCACCGCTATGGAATGGGCCTTCTCCAGGCTCCTCTCCACCCCCTCCCTCGTGTTTTCCACGCTGGCGCTCCTTATGGCATAGAGGGCCCTCTTGAAGTCCTCGTTCCACCGGCCCCACCTGTAGGCGAAGGCGTTGAGCGCTTCCTCCACGGTGTAGTATTTCCTGAGGGAGACCTCCACCAGAACCCGTTTGAGATGGGATGCCAGCGGCTCGTCCGAGTTCTCGGCGGCGAAGGCGACAGCCCGCTCCAGGGAGGGGGATATGCGGAGGCTCATGGCCATGTAGTTTATGGGCTCCGGCGTCCGGCCTATGGAAAGCGCCTGCACACGCTTCGCCAGTAGCTCGGGATAGGATGCCAGGAACCCGAAAAGCACCACCGGAAGGACGAACACCAGCGGCAAAAGGAAGGTCTTGAGAATGTCCCCGTATGGGGGAAACGAGATGTAGAGGACGACGAACGCCACGAAGGAGAGGAAGAAGGAAACGGCGGCGAAAATCCCGGCAAGCCTCAGAGAGTCCTCCGGGGATATGTCCATACCCAGGAAATAGACGGCGTCGTTGAAGGAGGGCTGCAGCACCCGCCTGTAGGTTTTATCCCTCCTCTTCTTCTCCATCTCGAAGAATCTCCTGGCCTTTTTCACCTCGGGAGACCCCGGCGGATGGACGGCCAGGGCCGTCCTCAGGTGTTTGTCGGCCAGAAGCAGCCTCTTGTCCGCCCGTTCCAGCCTCCTCCTCTTCTCCGGGTCGGAGTGCGGGTCCCTGTATGCCGCTTTTTTCCCGGGGGAGAGGGCCCGGCACAGCGCCAGATATGTCCTTCCGTAGTTCCCGCCGGAACGCCCCCGGCCATATGTCCC
>JAGHBH010000008.1 GCA_021161085.1 Thermoplasmata archaeon
ACAGAGTATTAAAGATGATGAAGGCGGTGTTTGTCACTATTTTCTCTTTTATGGGACGGAGACCCTTGTCGCCTGCATTACCCGACGCCATCATCTTTTCTCTCCTGTAGAGAGTTAGCTAGCTTCATGTAGTTGTTATACCTTTCATCCCTGTAATCCTCTATCTCTCCCTTTTCCAGCGCCTCCTTTATCTCCCTGACGGCTCCGATGATGGTCTCGGAGGGCAGGTATCCGAGGGTCTGCTGTATCTTCCGGAAGGAGACCATGTAGTTTCTCCTGTCTCCCGCTTCCGGGTCCACCTCTATGACCGCCTCGGGCACCTCTTTTTTTATCATCTCGGCTATCTCTATTATACGGTGGTTCTGGTCGTCGGAGCCGACGTTGAATATCTCGCCCCTCACCTTCTCCAGGGGGGCTTCCAGGACGGTGATGAACGCTCTGGCCACGTCCCTCACGTGTATGTTGGGCCTCCACTGCTCCCCTCCGAATACGGTTATCTTCTTTTCGGTCACAGCCTTGGCGGTCAGTATGTTGACCACAAGGTCGAACCTGGGCCTTGGGGAGAGGCCGTAGATGGTGGACAGGCGGAGTATGGTGGGGGAGAAGTTCTCATCCATCAATGCCAGTATCTCTCTCTCGCTCTTCACCTTGAGCTCGGCGTACAGGGAGACGGGGTTCAGGGGCGAGTTTTCCGTGAGAAATTCCTCCTTCTCCGTGGCCCCGTAGACGCTGCAGGAGGAGGCGTAGAGGAACCGGTTTATCTGATACGCCTTGGCGGCGGCGGCCAGGGATACTGTGGCCAGGTAGTTGGTCTCGTATGCCAGTTTGGGTCTGAGGGCACATGCCGGGTCCCCCACTATCTCCCCCAGGTGTATGACCGCATCCACCCCATCCAGTGCCTTTGTCACGTTCTCTATATGCCTGGTGTCCCCCTCTATTATCTCCAGTCTGGGGTGGTCTCTTACGTCTGATAATGCGGAATCGCCGTACAGAAAGCGGTCCAGAACCCTGACCATGTATCCTTTTTCCAGGAGCTGCCTCACCAGCACCGACCCGATGTATCCCGCCCCGCCTGTCACCAGGATGCGTTTCACCCCTGGCATCCTCTCTCCCGGGAGCGGTCCGTGCTGGGGAACGAACCCCCTGAGGTAGACGCCGGTAAGCTGCTGTGCCGGGTCTATCACCGGAAGGAAATCCGTCCCACGCTCGTCCATTATGGCCAACGCCACATTCCGGGGGGTCCCGTCAGGTATGGAGATGGGATCGGGGTTCATAACCTCCCGGAGAGGGGTCTGGAGGGACGCCCCACGGGATATGGCCCGCCTCATATCCCCGTCCGTCACAACACCCTCCAGTATGGCATCGGAGGTCACGACCAAAAGGAACCCGTATCCCGTCCTGTCGATGAGCCTCATTCCCTCCTCCAGGGTGGTCGAAGGGGAGGCGGTGAGCCTTCTGAGGTCCCCTATCTCGACGTATCTTCCCGTCTCCTCGACGCCGGAAAACGGTATGATGCCAACCACCCTACCCTCGCCATCCACCACCGGAAAGGCCCTCTCGCCGGCCTCGGAGGCCGCCCTGGCCACGTCCTCCGGGGTTGCGTCCTCTCCCAGAGTCACGGCCGGCTCCCGCATGATCTCCCTCACAAGGGCATCCATACGGCCTCCAGAGAGAAGATGCTCCCTGATATCCCGGTCGGTGACTACTCCTATAAGCCTGCCGTTTTCCTCCACGAGCAGCATCCTCGTGCCGGCGGCGTTCAGCTGACCCACGGCTGTCCTGAGCCTCGTGTCAGGCGGCACGGTGAACAGCTCTCGATCCCTTCTTATCTCCATGTGTTTTTTCCTCCGGTATCTTTTCCAACATTCTCCGTGTGTCAGTACGTCAGCTTCTTCCTCAACAGTTCCGGCGTTATCTCCACATCCGCCAGGATTCTCGCTATCCTCTCTCCGGCATGCCCGTCTCCGTACGGGTTGACGGTGTTCCCCGCCTTCCGGATGAACTCTTCATCCTCCAGGGCTCGTCTAACGGCCTCCACTATGCTTTCCTTCACCGGCGGGACATCCAGAACGTTGTCCCCCCTCTCCCTCCCCTCCTGTCGGGTTCCGATGTTCACCACGGGAACACCCAGGCTGGGGGCCTCTATTATTCCGCTGCTGGAATTCCCCACCATGGCCGAGGCGTGTTTCAGAAGGGACAGATACAGGGTGTGCTCGAGACTCTCGTATGCCCTCATGAGCGGGTGTCCCCCCTCAGAGCCAGAGGCGTATCTATTCCTATATTCTTTTATGACCTCTATCATCGCCGCGCCCCCGGCATCGGCGTTGGGATAGATGAGAACGAACTGTACCCCAACCTCGTCCAGAGCCTCCAGGGTGATCCTCATCTCCTCTCCGGCCCTGTGGGGGTCCGTGCTCACGGGATGCTGTACCACCAGCAGATATGGTTGCCCGGGGTCCAACCCCGCCCTTTCGCAGGCCTCTTCCCTGGACAACAAGGGGGTGTGCAGTATGGTGTCCAGCCCCGGGGCGCCCACCACGAAAACCTTCTCTCTCTCCTCCCCCATCTTTACTATTCTCTCGGCGCTCTTCTCCGTGGCCACAAAATGGAGGTGTGCCAGCTTGGTGATGGCGTGCCTGGCGTATTCGTCCATCCCCGCCCGGGCGGAATCGCCCCCGTGTATGTGGGCGAGAGGGATGCCCATATACACGGCACTGAGCGCCCCCGCCAGAGCCTCCACGCGGTCTCCCAAGACAACGACGACATCAGGAGCCAGAGTGTCCATGACCTCGGAGAGGCCGAGAATTCCCACACCCACGGACTTGGCCATGGCCTTTTTCGTATCGCCGCCGAGGATCATCTCGACCTTTCCCTCAATCCTGAAACCGTCCCGCTCTATCTCCCTGTATGTCATGCCGAACTCCGGCATCAGATGCATTCCGGTCGCCACCACCTGCAACTCCAGGGAGGGATGGTTTTCAACAGCCCTCATCACCGGCTTCAGCAGTCCGTATTCAGCACGGGTTCCTGTGACCACACAAACCTTTTTTATCCTCTTCCCCCCGCCGCCTTCATCCAGATATCCTGCGGCCTCGGAACCCTCTGCCATCACATTACACCCCCCGCACCTTTCTCAGAAGGGAAAAAGGCTCCGCCGCCTCCAATCCCACGCCGGCCCCCCACTTCCTGGCATAATATTCCACGGCCTCCGGAGAGCGTGGATGGGGGAAACTTTTGACCTCGGTTTCATACATGGCCAGTGCCTTCTTCTTTTGCTCCAGGTATCCGGAGATGTCAACGAAATAATTGGGTATGAACGCGGTATCCTGGGAGATGATGCCCCACTCGGTGGAGGAAGGCACCTCGAAAGAATATATGGTGGGGTTCTTTCTCCCGGGTTTCGGTCTGAATATCACCATGATCGCCTCGAAGAGTCTCCGGTGGTCCAGATTGACATCTCCCCTGTGATGTGTGTATATTATATCCGGCTCCAGGTCGCCTATGGCTGCCGATATCTTGGATATTATCTCTTCATGCGGTGTCACATCCAGCTTTTTTGTAGGAAGGCCGGCGAAAAACGTCTTTCTGACGCCCAGGAACCCATGAACACGCATCACTTCCTCCCTCTTCCTCTCCACCATCTCCCTCCCGTAATCCTCAACGCTCGGTCTGGTTCCGATACATACGTACACTTCGTCTCCCTCATCCACATGACGGGCAAGGGTTCCTCCGCACCCGAGCACCTCATCATCCGGATGCGCAACTATTGCCAGCACCTTCATACGCTCATCTCCCGCCCGGTCGAACCGAGTTCCGCGGCTCCATAATTGTTATTGGTATATGTGTTTTTGTCCTCCGTACCCCGGCTGTAGGACCCGGAATTTTTTTCGTCTCCGAGAAGATATGGTTGGGGGATTTGGCGGTATGGTTAAATTGAACGACCGCCAGATTGTCTGGATAGTGAAGAATGTGTCCTCGGGGAAGGTGAAGACGAGAGAAGCAGCCTGTATCTATGGTGCGAGTCAGAGGCGTATTCAGCAGTTGGCGAAAGAGTATTCGGATCGTGGTGAGATTCCTCGGCTGAAAAGGAACAGACGGCCAAAGACATATTTGACTGAGGAGCAGAAACGGTGGGGTGATGAGGTTTGGGAGGAGGCACGGCTGGGGTTCTAAACTCCTCTATTACGAGTTGCGTCGGCGGGGCTTGAACGTTCCGAAGAACAAGCTGATTGCCTACCTACGGGAGACAGGACGCAGCAAGCCAAATAAGAAACTG
>JAGHBH010000009.1 GCA_021161085.1 Thermoplasmata archaeon
ATCCTGGGCCGCTCTTTTTGCATATCCTGCTCCCTCGCCCACACCGAAACCAGACCCACCCCCCGGGGGGCCAAAACCCTGAGGCATTCCCTCAGCCCCAGCAGCCGCTCCTCCCTGGACGGGAGATGATGCAGCACCGCTATGCACAGAACCCCATCGAAAGTCCCGTCCTCGAAAGGGAGGGAGCGGACATCACCCCCCACGAGCTCCACCCTGTCCCACACCCTGGCCTTACCAATGTTTTCCTCCGCCAGGGTCAACAGCTCGTCCACAGGGTCCAGGCCCACCACACGGTGACCCCGTTCCGCCAGGAAAAGGAGGTTCCTCCCGCTACCGCATCCCACCTCCAGCACCCGGGAACCCCTGGGCAGGAGGCCTTCGAACCACCGCGTCTCCGGCCAGGGCCATCGTCTTGTGACATCGAAATGGTCCGCTATCTCCCTGTAGACATCCAGGACGAACCTCCTGTACAATTCCTCCCCGCTCTTGGGAGCCTCCAGGCGGCACATGGGGAGAAAAGGAACCCCACCATTTATATAAAGAACGCCCATAGCCGCCCCGGATGAACCCCACCATGCTAGGACTGCTGTGGTACATGCCCTCCCTCCTGGGCCTCATGACCCTGGGCGCATACCTGGCCTGGAGAAAGACCGGAGGGGGGAGAGGAGGAAAGGAAGCCTTGCGGGAGATGGGGGACCGCTTCAGGGAGAGTCTGGCCTGGACCCCCGGCTACATCTCCCTCCTCGTTCTGGTGATGGCGGGGATAAAGGCCGAGAACATCATCCAGGACCATGTGACCCTCTCGCCGGACTACACACCCCTCATCTACAGCATAGAGGGGAACGGCCACATAATATTCCTCCAGAACTATTTCGGCGGGGGCATGTTCCTCCACGGCATAAGCGTGTTCTATCTCCTCTTCTTCATCTACCTGATAGTCATCGTGCCCCTCATCCTCATGCTGTGGCAGGACAGGGAAACCATGAGATTCTTCACCTACGGCATGGTGTTACAGTATCTCGTTCTCATCCCGGCCTATCTCTTCTTCAACGTCAGCGTCACTTCCATGTATCCGCCGGACACCCAGGTCAAGGCCCTTCTCTACGACAACCAGATGTATCTCGGCCTCGTCCACCTGGTGGACAGGCTCAACGACTGTTTTCCCAGCGGACACATCAGCGTGACCCTCTTCATCACCCTGGTGGCATACCGTAAGATAGGGGATCGGTGGCTGACCGTCTTCTCCCTCCTGGTATTCCTCCTGACCGCCTTCTCCATACTCTACCTGGGAATCCACTGGGTGATGGACATCATAGGGGGCGTGGCGCTCGGCCTGTGGGCGTACCTGTTCGTGGAGAAGGACATTCTCACAGGGCCGCTGGATCGGTTCGCGGATAAGGTGAACACCCTGGCGGGACGCCTCATAGGAGGCTCTCGTATATCTCCAGGGTCCTCTCGGCGCTCTTCCTGATGGATGCCTCCTCGTTGACGAAACGTCGACCCCCCTCTATCAGACCATCCCGGAGCCCGCTGTCGCCCAGCACCCGCAGGAGAGTGTCGGCCAGACTCCCGCTGTCGCCGAATGGAAACAGAAGCCCGTTCTCCCCGTCCCTGACCACATCCAGGATGCCACCGGAGGCGGCGGCCACCACCGGGGTCCCGGCGGCCATGGCCTCCAGCAGCACCATCCCGAAGGTCTCGGCCTTGGAGGGCAGGACGAAGACGTCCGCCCTCTGGTACAGCCCTATCTTCTCCTCGTCGGATACGAAGCCCACCACACGGAAGAAATCGCCGACACCCCTCCGGGATACCTCCCGGGCCAGGGCCTCCCTCTCCGGGCCGGTGCCGGCCACCACGAAAACGGCCCCCGCCTCCCTGTGAACCCTCTCCGCACAGTCCAAGAGCGTATAGACACCCTTGTCCCTGGTGACCCTGCTCAGGAACAGCACCAGGGGGCGGTCCGCGGGGATGCCGAACCTGGAGAGGTCAACATCCGCCTTCGAGCCGTAGGGCCGGGGGTCTATGCCGTCCCACACCACGTGAACGTGGTCCCCAACACCCTCGCTACGGAGCAGGGTGGCCATCTTCTCGGTGGGAGCCAGAACCGCATCCGACTTCCTGTACAGCATCAGAGAGTAGAACCAGCCGAGGTCTATCATGAAGGAGTTGAGAAAACGACCGCCCACCGTACCCCGCATCTCCGTGAAATTGGTGTGAAAGGTGGACACCAGGGGCAGGCCGAGCTCCCTGTGGACGAAATAGCCCATGGTCCCGTACATGAAAGGCGTGTGAACATGAACTATATCCAGGTCCTTCCGCCTGGCGATCCTCACCCCCTTCTTGAAGGGAAAGAAAGGCACACGATAGTTGGGATACGGCGGAAAGGGGAGGGAGCGGAAGCGCACCATATCCCCCTCATCAGAGGAGGGCTGGCTGGCGGAAAGGGTGTTGGTGAACACCACCACCTCATGGCCCAGAGCCTCCAGGGCACGCTTCACCTCCCACACATAATACGCCACACCGTCCGGGGTCGGCGGATACGTCAAGGTGAACATGCCTATTCTCATCCCCACGGCGAATGCCCAGAGGGGTTAAAAGGATTTAGGAGGAGGGGAGGGGGCACGCAAAACATCTATAATCCCGGAGGGTGTTAGGGCAGCGATGAACGGCCAACCTCCTATAACTCTCATCACCCGCTGGTACGGCGTGTTCGTGGTGGAGGGAGAGCGGGTCATAGACTCCATATCCTTCCCGGAGGATCCGGGGGAGATAGCCGGCAGGCTGAAGGCCCTCTCCGAAGGAAAGATCCTGGAGGAGGAGAGGGAGCTGGCGGGGAGGCATCATCCCGTGGGGGTCACGGAAGAGAGGCTGACATCCCTGGGGCCCTTGGTGGAGACTGCTGGGGCGGAGATTCCTCCGGCCGTTCTGTCCTCCGCTCCGGACCCGTCCCTCCTGCACCAGGCCCTCTTGGAGGAGGGGAGGGAGAGGCTGGGGGGCATAAGACGGGACGAGTTGCTCATCCAGGCGGTCTCCGCCTACGAAGAGATGAACCGTGTCTGCAATCTCATGTACGAGCGGCTCAGGGAGTGGTACGGGATACACGGCCACCGGCTGGTGAACAGGGTCTCCCCGGAAAAACTGGCCGAACTCGTCGGGGTCTACGGGTCCGTGGACGACATACGGGCCAACACCTCCATAGACGTGGAAAAGACCGCCAGCCTGCCGGGAGAGGACCTGGCGGCCATATCCTCCTTCGCCCTCACCCTCCGGGAGGCCCAGAGGGAGAGAGAGCGGCTGGAAAAATACATCACCCGGCTGATGGGAGAGATCGCCCCCAACCTCTCGGCCGTGCTCGGTCCCATCCTGGGTGCCAGGCTGATATCCCTTGCCGGGGGGTTGGAGAGGCTGGCGTCCATGCCCTCCAGCACCGTCCAGGTGTTGGGAGCCGAGAACGCCCTGTTCCTCCATCTGAAGGAGGGACGGAGGCCTCCGAAACACGGCATAATATTCCAGCATTCGTACATACACGATTCTCCGCCCTGGCAGAGGGGAAAGATAGCCCGGGCCATGGCGGGCAAGATATCCATCGCCGCCAGGGTGGACGCCGCCACAGGGAGGGACATATCCCGGGAGCTCAGGGAGGAGATGGAGAGGAGGATAGGCGAGATAAGGGAGAAATATCCCTCCCCCCCTGTAAAACCCTCCGGGGCCAAAGGTGGGAAAAAAAGGAGGGGACGAGGGAAGGGCAAAAAGGGAGGAGGGAAAAATGGCAGGGGAGGTGGCGGCCGGTGAGACCCCTCTCCGTCCTGCCCAGGGTGTTTGAGGACGGACAGCGGCTGTACACCCTCTCACTGGCGCCAGGCTGGAGCGTCTATGGCGAGCGGCGGGTCTCCCGCAGGGGGAAGGAATACAGGCACTGGAGCCCCTGGAGGAGCAAGCTGGCCGCATACCTCACCCTGGGGGGAAGGTTCGGAGGGAAAAGGATAATGGACGAAGGAGCCTCCGTCCTGTACCTGGGGGCGGCCTCGGGCACCACGGTCAGCCACATATCGGACATGGTTCCGGAGGGCAGGATATATGCCGTGGAGTTCTCCCCCCGCACGTTCCGGGGCCTCCTGGATGTGGCGTCTGTTAGGGATAATGTCTTTCCCCTGATGGAGGATGCCAGACATCCCGAGAGATACGGTCCCGTGGTGGGAGAGGCGGATGTCCTCTACCAGGATGTCTCCCAGAGAGACCAGATAGATATATTAATGTCCAACGCCAGGTATCTCAGGCCCGGCGGAACGGGACTTCTGGCCCTAAAAGCCAGGAGCATGGACATCTCCCTCTCTCCCAGGGAGATATACCAGAGGGCGGCGGACACCCTTATAGAAGGGGGATTCCACATCCTGGACCACAAAGAGCTGGCCCCCTACCAGAAAGACCACGCATTTTTTGTAATAAGAAAACCCTAGCCCACGGGACACACGGGAGCGGACACGGAGCCTGATGAGGATGGAGATAGAAGACAGGACCTCCACTGAGGAAGACCCCGACCACCGGGCGCACGAGAAGGAGAAAGACAGGGACAAGGAGGAGCCTGGGGGTCTCGACGGAAGGGAATGCGGGGGACGCATAAGATACATCCTGAAGGCTCTGGCCCTCTTCTTCATCCCCTTCGGCATGGCGGCCCTGTTCATCCTCATCCTCTACGCCCTGCTTCCGGAAGAGGTGTTCTGGCGTGTGGGTGGTGGAATGGCGGCCTACTTCTTCCCCCCGCTGGGAAAGGAGAGCGTCATACCCATCCTGGTCTATTCCCTGAAGACCGGAGGCTACGGATACGGTCCTCTGGAGGTCATGGGACTGGCGGGCGGGGTGGTGGCCTTCACCGATATCGTGGTCGCCCTCTTCCTGATGTGGAACTTCGACCTGGCGTTGAAGATACCGCTCATAGGCCCACAGATAAAGAAGATGGAGGTGAAGGGAGGAAACTACCTCAGGAAAAAGCCATGGATACGCAGGATGGCGTTCATAGGGGTGGTGCTCTTCGTCATGTTCCCCTTCCAGGGCTCCGGAGGGGTGGGAGCCACCATCCTGGGGCGTCTTATCGGTATGAAGAAAGAGAGGGTTTTCTACGCCATAACCCTGGGGGCCGTGCTCGGATGCTACACTATCGCCGCCCTGGCATATTATCTCGGCACCGCCGTGGTATCCCTGTTCCAGTCCAGCATATTCCAGGCCATCGGCTTCGCCATCCTCATCGTGGTGCTTGGATGGGCCGCCTACGTTTTCGGCTACAAGAGATGGAACGACAACGGGAACCATGGGCCGGCTACTTATAGGGAGAAATAATGTGGACCAAGTGGGCCGTCATCTATCCCTCCGCCACATATCCCTATATCAATCAGCGGGTATCATATCTTCCAGTTTCTTCTGCTTTCGCTGGTCTAGCACCTTCCTTATCCTGCTATCGGCGAGATCGATGTATTCTGGCTCCGTTTCATACCCCACGAAATAACGATTGGACATCAAGGCGGCCACTGCTGTCGTTCCGCTTCCCATGAATGGGTCTAAAACAACATCGTTCTCGAATGTATAGAGTTTTATGCAATTCAAAGGCAGTGTAAGAGGGAAGGGAGCAGGATGTCCTATTTTTTTGGCAGACTCAGCGTTAAAGGTCCAGACACTTTTTGTTAATTCCAGGAATTCATCACGGCTCATGGTCACCTTTCCGTTCTTATGATTTTTTCTACTGAATGTGTCTTTAGAAAACACCAAGATATATTCATGTACGTCTCTCAACACGGGGTTTTTGGGGGACAACCAACTCCCCCATGCCGTGGAGGGACTGGCGGAAGAGCCTTTATTCCAGATTATCTCCCCACGCATCAGAAACCCGATGTTCAGCATATCTTCTATAATGAAAGCATGGAGGGGAATATACGGCTTTCTCCCGAGATTCGCCACATTAACGCAAACCCTCCCCCCAGGTACGAGCACTCTATAGACTTCCCTCCAAACTCGAGATAAAAACTCCCTATATTCTCCCAGAGATAAATTCTCATCGTATTCCTTCCCCACATTATAGGGAGGAGAGGTGACCATAAGATGAATACTGGCGTCCGGTAGTTCTTCCATCTTTTCGCTGCTCTTACATAAAATCCTGTTAAGGAATTCCCCGGGAATCCTATTCTCTATGAATTCCACGTCTTTTTCCACGGGCAATTCGTCGTACAACCTGCTGTTGTAAAATTCACTGGAATCATGGTTTATTCTGCCTGGAGAGCCGAAAGTGCTTGTTTTTGTGCCTCTACTACTCCTCATACTTATTGTTGCCCCCTTATCAACTCCAGGAATCTTTCAGCCTTCGGATAACAACACACCCCCCAGGTGTTTAAGAACCTTTCGGGGTCCCATCATCCACCGCCCCACCCCATCCTTCCTATGCCGTTCCCATTATCCCCATACCTCATTCCTTGTAGGTGCTGGGGAAGAATAGTATTATGGCGGAGAATATCTCCAGCCTGCCGACCCACATACACAGGCTGAGGTAGATCTTTCCGGCGCCGGAGATGAAGGAGAAGGTCTTTGCCGGGCCGACCATGCCTATACCGGGGCCGACGCCTCCCATGGTGGTGGCAACGGCGGATATGGCGCTGGGTATGTCGAGGCCGAAGAAGGTCATCACCAGGCTGGATATGAAGAACACGAGCAGGTAGGCGAAGAAGAACACCCCCACCTTCTTGGCTATCTCCTCGGAGATGACGTGATCTCCCAGCCTGATGGGTATGACCGCCCTGGGGTGGAGGACCTTCTGTATCTCCCGTTTGGCCATCTTGGCCAGTATGATGACACGGCTTATCTTTATGGCCCCCGCCGTGGAGCCCACACAACCCCCCAGGAGCATGAGCATGACCAGTATGAGCTGGCTGGACTCCGGCCAGAGGTTGTAGTCGTCCGTGGCGAACCCCGCCGTGGCGTGTATGGATGTGACCTGGAAGGCGCTGCGGCGCAGGGCCTCTCCGAATCCTATATCTTGGTCGAAGGTGGCGGCTGTCTCCGTGGTCTTCACACCCTGGATGGCGAGCGTGGAGGCGATGAGGAGTGTGAAGAAGAGGAGGCTGAGGAGGAACACCCGGACCTCCGGGTCCCCGAGGATGGCACGCCATCTGCCCGTGAGTATCTTGTAATGCAGCACGAAGCTTGTGCTGCCTATTATCATGAATGTTATGACTATGGCCTCCACGACGACACTGTGCCAGTATGCGACGCTGGCGGTGTGCGTGCCGAACCCTCCGGTGGCCAGGGTGGTGAAGGAGTAGTTCACCGCGTCGTAGAGGTTGACGCCGGCCGCCCAGAGGAGCACGGTCTCCACCAGGGTGAAGAGTATGTAGATTCTGAGCAGTATGCTGGCGGTCTGCTGTATCTTCGGTTTTATCCTGGTCACGGTCTCCCCGGCGGTCTCGGCCTTGAACAGCTGCACCGTACCGCCCAGAAGCTTTGCGATGATGACAACGCTGAAAACTATTATGCCCATGCCGCCTACCCACTGGGTGAGGCTTCTCCACAGGAATATGCTGTGTGCGTTTGGATAGTTGAGATAGTCCGGCGTGGGCACGCCGTCCACCACGGGGATCGGGGGGACGGCCTGCTGGATGGCAGGTGGGTCTATCACCGTGGCCCCGCAGGTGGCGAAACCGCTCATGCTCTCGAAATAGGCGTCCGCGAAGTTCGTCAATATGCCGTTGAACAGATAGGGGAGGGCGCCGAAGAAGGCCATGAGCAGCCAGATGATCCCCACGGCGACCACTGCCTCCCTCTCCCTTATCGTCTCTATGTAGTCCCTGCCCCAGAACCAGAGGAGGAAGGAGCAGAGGAAGGATACGAAGAAGGGTATCATGAAACTCTTGTAGAGCACCACCAGATTCTCGTTGTAGGCTATGCCCACGAAGAACGGGGGGAGAAATGTGAATGTGAAGAGGAAGAGAACGGCCCCCACGGTTCCGAACATCGCCCTGAATCTCACGACACAGCCTCCGGCCTATATCAGATGAAGAGGGTGGGACGGGTGAACAGCTTTTCCACCTTCTGGATGGAGTCGCTTCTGGCGAATATCACCAGCTTGTCCCCTATCATCAGTATGTCGTCACCCGTGGGTATTCTCACCTCGCCCTTTCTCACTATCGCCCCCACCCTGGCATATTTGGGGAAGTGTATCTTGCTCAGCGGTTTTCCGACTATCTTGCTCTCGCTCTTGACCTCCATCTCCAATACCCTGGCCTTTCCGTTGAACATCACGCTCATGGAGAGAATGTCCGTTGAATACGTGTGCTGCAGTATGGTGCCTATGGTTGTCAGCCTTGGGCTGATGGCCACGTCTATGCCGATGTGCTCGAACATGGACTTCAATTCCGGCCGGTTTATTATGGCCACCGCCTTCCTGGCCCCGTATTCCTTGGCCAGCAGGCAGGAGAGGATGTTGGTGTCTTCGTGGTGAGTCGTGGCCACGAAGGCGTCCACGTTGTCTATCCCCTCCTCCACCAAGACCTCCTCCTCCGTGCCGCTGCCGTTTATCACCAGCGTGTTGCTCAGCTGCTCGCTGGCCCTGGCACATGCTTCTTCGTCAGAATCCAGAAGGATGACCTTGGCCCTCTTCTCTATGAACCTGGCCAGATGCACCCCCACCCTGGAGGCCCCCATTATCATGACGGTCTCAACACCCCTCTTCTCCTCCTCCCTGCCGGCGGTCTTGGGATAGAACAGGTCCTCCACCCGCAGGAGATCGTGGGGGGAGCTCAAGGCCAGAAGCAGGCGGTCGTTTATCTTCAGCTTGTCCTCCCCGTAAGGCATGACCACCTCTCCCCCCCGGAGGATGGCAACGATGTTGGACTGCGGAGGCAGGGGGATGTCCTTTATCTGCTTCCCCGCCGCCCGGGAAAACTTCTTGACACGAACCTCCACCACATGGACACGACCCTGGGAGAAACTCTCCACATCCATAAGCGAGGGGAGGGCCATCATCCTCGACATTTTGGTGGCAGCCACCAGCTCCGGGCTTATGGCCACATCTATGCCCAGGTTGGCCAGCTTTCCGCTAACGGGTTCGTCAATATACTCCGAACTGTTTATCCTGGCGATGGTCTTGGCCCCACGGGACTTGGCTATGGCCGCCCCTATGATGTTGGCCTCGTCGGAGCCCGTGACCCCTATGAATACATCCGCGGTCTCTATCCCCGCCTCCTTCAACTTCTTGGGGCTCGCAGCGCTGCCCTTGATTATCAGGGCATCCAGGTTCTCCGCCTCGGCCAAAGCCTTGTCATCCTTCTCTATCACCGCAAGATTGTATCCTTCCTCGTACAGAGCACGGGCGATGTGAAAACCGACCTCGCCTGCGCCGGCGATGACCGCATACATGGGGATGGGTATCTGCCGGTGTGTTTAAAAGTTTGTGGGAATGAAAAAACACCGTCTTTTTCTTGCGAATGGTTTTTCAACCCTCCCGTCCTGGGTCCGGCGATGTCCGCCGGAACCGCGAAAAACAAGGGGCCCTCTGGAAGGCGGGAGAGCCGGGGTATGGTGTACATGGCCGCCGCCGTCATCCTGTGGAGCACCATAGAGACCGTGTCCAGGGGGTTCAACGGCTCCCTCGCCCCGGTGGTCCTGGCTTTCTGGCGGTTTTTCCTGGGCTCCGTTGTCCTTTTCGTGTACGCCGCCGGCGATCTCAACATCACCCGCCGCTCGCTGGTGTTCTCCGCTCTCGGGGGCTTTCTGGGGGTGACCCTCACCTTCACGCTCTTCCACATCAGCCTGCTCTATATAAGAGCGGGGATAGCGGCCTCCATAATCAGCACCGTTCCGTTGTTCGTGCTTCCCATGTCCTGGCTCGGAGGCGAGAGGCCCAGACGCTGGAGCATCCTGGGGGTGGTGGTGGGCCTGGCCGGCATAATCCTTCTCTCCCTAGAGGACGCCCGCGGGGGGAACATGACCGGCATACTCCTGGCCTTGGGGGCGGTGCTGGTGTTCTCCGTGTTCACCATGATCAACCGTAGGACGGGGCGTGAGACCAACCCCGCCACCGCCACCTTCCTCTCGCTGTCCATGGGAACCATCTTCTTCATGCCCGTAATCCTCGCCGCCGGAGACCCTCTCTTCCCCCGGCTGGATATGTGGGGCGTCCTCTCCCTCGTTTATCTGGGGGTCGCCGCCACCGGTCTCGGATATCTCCTCTATTTCCGGGGTTTCGACATGGTGCAGGCCCATCGGGGTTCCACGGTGTTCTATATGAAGCCTCTGGCCGCCTCCATCTTCGCCTTCTTTCTCCTCGGGGAGACTCTGGGAGTGTTGTCCATCCTCGGCATATTCGTGATAATATTCTCCCTGTATATGGCCCTCAGACTTTGACCCGCCCCGGGGGGAGGGGACGGAGGGGGAC
>JAGHBH010000064.1 GCA_021161085.1 Thermoplasmata archaeon
GGAGGGGGGCGGGAAAGAGGGTTCTGGAAAGAAGAGGGGGCTGATAAAGGAGCACAGTGGAGGATATCTTCTGGCGGAGAGGATAAATCTCTTCGACGACTCCACCATACTGAAGACCCTATCGGAGGCGAAAAAGGCTGGGACCACGATTCTGGCCACGGGGAACGTGGAGGATGGGGAGTTGCCGCCTGAGGTATGGGAGACCTTCGGCCTCAGGGTCCGTGTTGAGAGCATCCATGACATAGAGGAGAGGATAGAGATACTCCGCCGGGTGGAGGCCTACAAGAAGCATCCCACGGCCTTCTATTCCGACTTCGCCGCCCAGGAGAACAGGCTCAGGGAGAGGATAGCCAGGGGCAGGGAGATCGTGGCGAAAATAGATGTTCCGGCACGGGCCAGGCAGAAGGCGGAGAAGGAGGGAAAAAGGATTCGTGCGGACGCTGGAAGGCTTTTGTCGGCAGCGGTGGCCAACGCAGCACTGGATGGGAGGAACTGGGTGGAGGCAGAGGATGTGGAGGCCGTCCTTCCCCTGGTGGCCCCTCCCGGAGAATGAGCCTCCTTTTCCCCTCCAAAGCATCACAGACCGGGTATGGAGAACATTCTCTGGTTGAAAAAGCGGATGGCTTTGGTTATCTCCTCCTCAGGTATCTCGTTCTTCCGTAGGAACTGGGTGAAATGGTTTATGTCCGAGAGGTCTATCATGGTGCTGTCCCTCATACGGAAGTATATCTTCTTCACTCCGTCCTCCTCCGTGAAGACCACGGTCCCGAACAACTGGCCTATATCGTCGAATATCGGCACGCTCTCAGACATGGTAACCCCGTTATGATTGTAACAACCGGTTAATAAAGGTTGTTATCCTCATATCCATTTTTGTCTTTCATTATGCGGCGATTATGCACGGCGAAAAGGGAAAATCGCCAACTTTTTATACCCAAAAGCCATTCGACATCTGGGATGCACTCGCCTGGTTGATGTGCACTCTTCCACAGACCGGAGGATTTGAAGATGAAGAGTCTGGTTGACGGCCTTCTGGCCGGGAAAGATGGCGGCTCGCCCGCAGGATACGTGGGAGACCGTGATGTGGACGCCGAGCTGGAGGAACTTCTCAGGAATCTCAAGGCCAGCATAAAGATAATAGGATGTGGCGGAGGGGGCTGCAACACGGTGCAGCGGATAGCGGAGATAGGGGTCCACGGGGCCGAGCTCTATGCGGCCAACACCGATGCACAACATCTCCTCACCCTCAAGGGGCCGAAGAAGGTACTCCTGGGACCGAGAACCACCAAGGGTCTCGGAGCCGGGGCTCTTCCCCAGGTGGGAGAGGAAGCGGCGAGAGAGGTCAGGGAGAAGATAGAGCAGCTCCTCAGCCAGGGAAACATGGTGTTCCTGGCCTGCGGCCTGGGAGGGGGCACGGGCACGGGAAGCGCTCCCTTCATCTCACGGTTGGCCAAGGAGAAGGGCAGCCTCACCATAGCCTTCGCCACCCTCCCTTTCAAGGCGGAGGGGCGGGTGAGGATGGAGAACGCCATCAAGGGCCTGAGACGGCTGGTCCATTCGGCTGACACCACGATAGTGATACCCAACGAGAAACTGCTGGAGATAGCGCCCCATCTTCCCATGTCCGCCGCATTCAAGCTGGCCGACGAGTTGCTGACGAGGGCGATAGTGGGTCTCACCGAGGTCGTGACAAAACCCGGTCTGGTGAACCTGGACTTCAACGACATGAGGGCGATAATGAAGGACGGCGGCATGGCCATGATAGGATTGGGCGAGAGCGACCACCCCGATAAGAGGGCTGTGGAGGCCGTGGAGGAGGCCCTTGATTCACCTCTTCTCCTCAGCGACATAAGGGGGGCCAGCGGTGTGCTGGTGAACGTGACGGGAAGCGGCAACATGAGCGTCTCGGAGGCCCAGAAGGTGGCCGAGATAGTCCACCAGCGGGCGGGGCCGGGTTCCAAGATAATATGGGGTGCCTCCGTGGATCCCACCCTGGACAAGACCATAAGGGTGTTGATAGTGGCCACGGGTCTGAGGATGCCCGGGGACGGAGAAGGTAGGAGGGTCACGGTGGAGGATATAGATATCATCAGTTGAGATTACAGAAAGCGTCCGTATGGGCCGACGACGGGCTGGAAAAATAAGCGGGATGTCCATTGACCAGATATGTGAACTCCAGGCTGTCCCCGTTGCGGGTGAGGATGATAACCCTCCTGGCCACGGTGGGGGGTGTTGCCGGGGCCTTTTATTCCCTGATTTACGGGCTGAGCAGGATATGGATGGCGGTGGGCCTCGCCGGAATGCTGCTGGTCAACTTCTGGGGGTGGCTTCATCTCCGGACAACGGCCGAGACCCCTCTGGAGGTGGATGTGGGGTGGAACCTCACCATAGTGTTTCCGGGCAGGACCCGTGAGGTGGAATGGAGGGCCGTTGAGGACATACTGTGGAAAAGGACCGTGGGAAACAACACCGTGGTGGGGATATTCCTCAACAGCGGCAGAGAGATATGGATGCACCGTGTCAAGAGGAAGATAGCCGAGGCCGTGGTTGAGAGATGGAAAGAGGGAAAAGATGGGGTTAGGCGGTAGGATGGTTGTGGGAAAGATGGGAAAATAAAGAGGGAGAAAGAGAGATAAGGAGAGGAGGTGAAGAGACCAGGATGCCATTCTATCCTCCGCTTATGAGATGTATTGCGCTCACCTCGGCCCCGTCGGGCACCTCCTTTGTGGCAAAATCCTCCCTTCGGACCACGACACCGTCTATCTTGACCACTATCATGGGAAAGGTGAACCCCATGGCATCCAGGACATCCTTCACCGTCATTCCTTCCTGCCATTCCATGGGCCGTCCGTTCACCTTTATCATCATCCGCACCCTCCCACTCCAGGGGATTCTGGGTATAAATCGTTTTAGAAAAAACTCCGGGCTCCGTTCTCTTTCTCCGGCCGGTTCTCTCATCTGATAATCACCCAGGGTAAGGGGACCCGGGGGTTCTTATCTCCGGTGAAAGGTTTTTTCTCCAAAAAAAGGAGGCAAGATGATGAGCTAGAACGCCGTTGCCACAAGGAAAGTTATGTGGAGGGGGGGAAGAAAAGGCGAGGGTCTGGTTGATGTGACGTCCAAGAGGGAGGTTGGAGGAAAGGCCATAGGAGAAGAAAGAGAAGGAGAGACAAGAGAAGGAGAGACGGGATACAGATACCGCAGTCCCGCGAAAAAGATCGGCCTCGTTTCCCTCTGCTTTCTCGCCTACGCCACATTATGCGTGCTCCTGTTTCCTCTGTTCGGATTAGCCTCCGCCGTTCTTTCCCTCTTTCCAGTGATATTAGCCTCGTGGTTCTGGAGGCTCAGGGGAGGGGTTGTGGTCAGCCTGGCCGCCGTGGGATACGGTGTGGCCGTTGGTATCTTGATTTTCCGCATGCCGTGGGGAGATGAGATGCACATTCTCCTGGGACCGGGTTTGTTCTCTCTTCTAGCGGCGGCTGTTGCGGTATCTGCCGGCAAGGGAGCGTATGATAAAATGAAAAAATACTACGAAGAAAAACTGCGCATCGAGCGAAAATGGAGAGAGAGTGAGGAAAAATACTCGGCCCTGGTGGAGAACTCAAGGGACGCCATAGTAATACTCCAGGATGGCGTGGTACGATTCGTCAACCCGGCCTGTGAAAGGGTGCTGGGCTATACGCCAGAGGAAATAGAAGGAAAACCTTTCTTGGATTTCGTGGACGAACCATACCGAGAGAAGGTCCTCAAGAGATATGAAAGCAGGATGCGGGGAGAAAATGCCCCCGACATATACTCTCTCGTGTTGACGAAAAAAGACGGCGGATCGGTTACCGTTGAGATAAACGCCTCCCGGATAGAATACCAAGGGAGACACGCCGACCTTGTGATAATAAGGGATGTAACGGAGAGAGAAAAGGCCCGGAGGTTGATGGAAGAAGGGGAAAGAAGGTACAGAGCGCTGTTTGAACGTTCCAACGACGCCGTTCTCATCCATACGAGGGAGGGAAATATAATCGACGCCAACAGAAAAGCGTGCGAGTTCACGGGATATGACTATGATGAACTTCTGTCCACCAACCTTCTATCCCTCAGGGCTGATGAGGGAGGGGGAGAGCCGTGCAGGTTAAAAATAAGGAATATAACCAAGGCGGGTTCCGGTATGTTTGAATGCACACTGAGGAGAAAGGATGGCACCACCATGGCTGTTGAGGTCAGTATGAGCATCGTGGACGAGGACAAGGGCATATACCAGAGTATAATCCGGGATATCACAGAGAGGAAACTCTACGAGAAGGAACTGTTGAGGGCAAAAGAGGAGGCGGAGGCGGCCAGCCAGGCCAAATCCGAGTTCCTGGCTAACATGAGTCACGAGATACGCACTCCCATGAACGGTGTGCTAGGTATGATAGAACTGGCTATGGACACCGACCTGACGAAGGAGCAAAGAGAGTACCTCACCATGGCAAAATCCTCCGCAGAGGCGCTGTTGGAGGTTATAAATGACATTCTGGACTTCTCCAAGATAGAAGCGGACAAGATAGAGATGGAGGAGATAGGATTCAACGTGGTGCGCCTGATGGAGGATACCATAGGTCCCCTCTCGCTGGAAGCCCATAAGAAGGGTCTGGAGATGCTTCTCGATGTAGAGCCCGGCATAACGGCCGACGTCATCGGAGACCCGGTGAGACTCAGACAGGTGTTGATAAATCTCATAAAGAACGCTGTCAAGTTCACGGACCGCGGATACGTGCTCGTGGGCGTAAGGGAAGAGACGCCGAAAAAGGGGGAGAGGAACGGGGAACCCGAAGGCCATGGGAAGGAAAAAGAATCCGCCGATCGGGGACCCAGGGGGATGGCAACACTCCATTTCTTCATCAGAGACACTGGGGTCGGGATACCGAAGGAAAAACAGGAGTCCATCTTCGAGATGTTCACCCAGGCGGACAGTTCCACCACCCGCAGGTTCGGCGGCACCGGTCTCGGCCTGGCCATCTCCAAGAGGCTGGTGGAGAAGATGGGCGGCAGAATATGGGTGGAGAGCACTCCCGGTATTGGCAGTACCTTCCACTTCACCGTCACCCTTCCCGTGGCCGATAAGCCCGCGGAGGAAGAGATGATAAAAAATGTGGAGAGCCTCAGGGATATCAGTGTGCTGGTCGTGGATGACAACCCCCTGAACCGCACCATTCTGAAGAAGATAGTGGAATCCTGGGGGATGGTGGCCGACGAGGCCGCCGACGCCTCGGAATGCATAGAGATGATAGAGGAAGCGAAGAGCAGAGGGGATAGGTACGGCATAATTCTCCTGGACTCCTACATGCCGGGGATGGACGGTGTCGAAGCCACCAGGAGAATAAGGGAAAAGGAGAGAAGAACCGGAGGACACGTTCCCATAATAGCCCTGACCGCCCACGCCATGAGAGGGGACAGGGAACAGATCCTCTCCCTCTTCAAAAAGGTGGACGAGGAAAACGAAAAGAAGAAAAATCTCTCAAAAAGGATAAAGGAAACGGAGAGCCTGATAAGGATATTGCGGGAAAGAAAAGAAAAGACGGGGAAAGAAAAATGGGAGATAGGATACCACCTCGGAAAAGAAGAGGAATCAACAGGACCAACAGGGGACGGTCACACTCACCATCTCCCCCTGCCCCAGAGCACACCCCCATCAACAGCCTCATAGACCCACCACCTCACACC
>JAGHBH010000183.1 GCA_021161085.1 Thermoplasmata archaeon
GGTCCCCGCCCCTGAAGAGGATATCCCTGAAGAGGATATCGAGGAGTTCTAGACCGCACACCACCCCATTTACCTTATATATCCCGATATTTATCCCCCCCACATGCCCGTGATCACCTTCGACTACACCGATCTCGTATCCCTCCTGGGAGGGGACCCGGGCCGGGAGACGGTGGCCGAGACCCTCGCCGCCATAGGCTCCAGCGTGGAGAAGATGGGAGATGAGGTGGAGGTGGAGTTCTTCCCCAACCGACCGGACCTCTACTCCGTGGAAGGGGTGGCCAGGGCCCTCAGATGCTACCTCGGCATGGGAGAACCCAGGGAATACGAAACAACGGCATCGGGCTACACGCTGACCATAGAGAATACGGTGAAGGACATCCGCCCCCACATGGTCGCCGCAGTGGTAAGGAACGTGGTATTCGACGACCCCTTCATCCAGAGCATAATGCAGGTACAGGAAAAACTGCACAAGACACTCGGCAGGAACAGGAAGAAGGTGGCCATAGGCATCCACGACCTCTCCAGGGTCACCCCTCCATTCCACTACCGGGGGGCACCGCCGGACACATCCTTTCCTCCCCTTGGATACTCCTATCCCATGACCATGGAAGAGATACTGGAACGCCACGAGAAAGGCAGGGAATACGCCCACCTCGTCAAGGGCCACAGCCTGTATCCGCTGTTCGTTGACTCCGAAGACCAGGTTCTCAGCTTCCCACCGATAATCAACGGCACCCTCACCACGGTCACGGAGGACACCACAGACCTCCTCCTAGACGTCACCGGGGAACATCTGCCCGCCATGGAATACGTCCTGAACATTCTCTGCTGCCTGTTCATAGAACGGGGGGCCAGGGTGGAGACCGTGGAGATAATGGACGGAGAGGAAAAGAGGGCGACGCCCGACCTCTCCTACAGGCCGATGAAGATATCCCCGGGAGACATCAACGCCATACTGGGAACCAGCCTCTCGAAGGAGGACATGGCGGGGCTGCTCAGGAAGATGGGACACAAGACCGCCGCCACCCCGGAAGGCCTGGAAGTGCTGGTCCCCCCCTACAGGGCGGACATACTCCACCCCATAGACATAGCCGAGGACATCGCCGCGGGATACGGATACATGAAGATGGCTCCCACCCTACCCCGGGAATTCACCCCCGGGAACATGAGGGAGGCAACGAGAACACACCAAAAACTCGGCGCCCTCATGCAGGGCCTGGGCTTCCTGGAGGTTATGACCTTCACCCTCATCGGCAGGGAAGACCAGTACACCAAGATGCGCCTACCCGTGGAAGAGGTCGCACCGCTCGTAAACCCCCTCACACAGGAACACAACAGCCTGAGAGAATGGCTCATCCCCAGCCTCATGCAGATACTCAAAGCCAACAGACACAGGGACCTGCCGCAAAAGATATACGAAATAGACGACGTGATAATAAGAGGGGAGAACCACACCCACCTCGGAGCGGCCATAGCCTCCACCAAAACCGGCTTCACCGAGATAAAAGGCCATGTGGAGACAATCATGCAAGCCCTCGGAATGGAATGGACCACCACCCCCAAAGACCACCCCAGCTTCATACCTGGCCGATGCGCAACCATAACACACCAGGATACCGAGATAGGCTTCTACGGAGAACTCCACCCAGAGGTCATAACCAACCACGAACTCACATACCCCGTCACCGCCCTCGAAATCTACCTGGACAAAATACAATAAGAGGCGAGAACATACCATCTGGCAGATGTGACGTGGGATACGACATTGGGTTGCGGAAGTGGGGGTTTTCAGGGCTTTGGCGATAGTTTGATATACTAGTAGTGCACTGTATTACAGTGGTGTTGATGTATGTCGGTTGCGTTGTCCGTTAGATTGCCCGAAGAGGTGATGCGTGAGCTGGAGGAGGTAGCCAGCCTGTTGGATAGACCCAAGACATACATCGTCCGTAAGGCTTTGGAGGCGTATCTGGAGGAGTACGTGGACTATCTCGTGGCGTTGGAGCGCCTGAGGGATAAGGACGACCGGATAATATCGGGTGAAGAGTTGAGGGAGCAGCTTGGCCTGTAAGATAGAATACAAGTCCTCCGTGGCAAGGGATCTGAAGCAGCTGGATAAGAAAGCGGCCAGGCGGGTTCTCCAGCGTCTGGAGAAGGAGCTGGGAGAGAATCCGGATCGGGGAACACCTCTCTCTGGACAGTTCAAAGGACTGTTTAAATACCGGATAGGAGATTACCGCGTGATCTACGCCAAAACCCGGGATGGAATACTCGTCCTCAAAATCGGGCACAGAAGCAAAATATACCGGTAGCCTTCGCCTACCTCACTAGGCGGTATATGCTGAGCCTCGTCGGAAAACCTGTGTGGTTTTCCGCCTTGCCTCGCCTGGCGGCTCGGTAGCCTAGCTCGCCCTCGCTGGAACCCCCCTTGTGGTGTGTTCCGCTGGGCCTCGCCAGTCTCCCTCACTACGCACTATATGCTGAGGTAGCCTAGCTCGCCCTCGCTGGAACCCCCCTTGTGGTGTGTTCCGCTGGGCCTCGCCAGTCTCCCTCACTACGCACTATATGCTGAGGTAGCCTAGCTCGCCCTCGCTGGAA
>JAGHBH010000061.1 GCA_021161085.1 Thermoplasmata archaeon
GGCCGGGGGGGTTCATCTACAACCATCCGACATTGCCAGGAGAAAAAGAGGTGGCCGGGGGGCGTGAGATGGTCCGGAGGTATCTTGCAGAGGATGACATGGAGAGTGGTGTCCGATGACGGAGAAAACGAGATGGAGACTCCTCAGAACGGGATATATGCCTGGAAAGATGAACATGGCCGTGGACGAGGCGGTCCTGGAGGCGGTGAGCAGGGGCCTCTCACCCCCCACGTTCAGGGTGTATGAATGGGAGCCCTCCGCCATATCCATAGGGTACTTCCAGAGCATGAGGGAGGAGGTCGATCTGGACGAGTGCAGACGCCAGGGGGTGGACGTGGTCCGCAGGATAACCGGCGGCGGGGCGGTGTTCCACGACAGGGAGGGAGAGGTGACCTACAGCATCATCTTCAAAGAGGGAACCATACCCCTGCCCGGGAGCGTGGCCGAATCCTATCCCATCCTGTGCCGGGGGCTGGTGGAGGGCCTCTCCCTTCTCGGCCTGGACGCCGCCTTCAGCGGGGTGAACGATATCACCGTTGGCGGGAGGAAGATAAGCGGGAACGCCCACACCCGCAAATACGGGAGCATACTGCAGCACGGGACCCTCCTCTACGATGTCAGGCCCAGGGTGATGTTCAGCCTCCTCAGGGTTCCCAGCGAGAAGATAAGGGACAAGATGATAACCGCCGTGGAGGAGAGGGTCACCTCCATCAAGAGGGAACTCGGGCCGGTGGACATACCGGATGTGGAGGAGGCCCTGATAGATGGATTCTCCACGGCCCTGGGATTGGAGATGGAGATAGGAGAGCTGAGCAGGGAGGAAAAGGAGAGGGCAGGAGAGCTGGCCGTGGAGAAATACGGCAGCGACGAATGGAACTTCAAAAGATAGGAGAGGATAAGATGGAGGCGGACAACCCCAATGGCAGGAATGAAGGGATGGAATATCGGGCTATGGCCAAGGTGGAGGGAGGGAAACTCCTGAAGATATCCTTCGCCGTGGAGGACAACATGCTGGCACGGGTGAGACTCCATGGAGACTTCTTCATACACCCGGAGGAGGCGGTGGAGGACATGGAAGGGGCCCTGGACGGCTGCCCTGCGGAAAAGAGGGCGGTGGCGGCGAGACTGGCGGAGGTCGTGAGGGACAGAGGGGTGGAGATGATAGGTATATCAACGGAGGATATAGCCAGCCTCATCCTCTCCACCCTGGAAAAGGAAAACAAGGGATAACGGAGGGGAGATGAGGTGCTAGGCCGCTGGGGTTGACGCCCAGACAGGACAGGGATTGCTCCCCCGGCTTTCTCGGCCCCGTTGACCCCACGAGCGTTGTAGGTCCACGGTAGGGCTGCTCCCTTCCGGGCCTGACCCGGTGCCCGTGGTTGGGGTGGGCACGCCGCCCTCCGGCTGCGAGGTCCCACCTCCCCCAACCCCGTGGGACAGAACCTCATCGTCCGTCGGGGGATCCCTGCCGTGCTGGTTACGCCGCCCCCAGCAGTCGCCCCCGCATGACGGCGGTTTCGGGTAACAGGGGACGCCGAACCCCCCGGCCGAGCCTAGCAGAGGACAAAGAGCCCGGGGTTGTATAAAAAGGTTGGGAGAGCCCCTGCTTTTTGTCAGGGAAACAGAACGGCGTCTGAATAGTCGTGCGAGGTGGCGGAAATTTTTTGCCTTTGCAAACAGGACTACAAGAAAAACTTGACACAAAGCAAATCATAGGAGAAAGCTTTTCTACCATAATCACTTACCCTGTGTGAGGTCTTTATATGAATAGTATGAACAGTGGAGTAATATTTTTGCTAACGGACAAGGGGCTGATTCCTCTAAAAGAAGAGAAATTTAAAAGTGAAGACAAATTTCAAGAGTGGCTTGCTTCACATCCAGAGCTAATACCTGGGGACCAGATAAGTCGTGACACTCCTAGGAAATGGCTTCTGATAGGAAGAGAAATCGGTGTGCCCGACTCGGAGGAAGGAAAGAGTAGATGGTCTCTTGACCATCTCTTTTTGGATCAAGATGGTATCCCAACCTTTGTGGAAGTGAAAAGGAGTGAAGATACTAGGCTAAGGAGAGAAGTCGTTAGTCAGATGTTGGATTATGCTGCCAACGCAACTTTATATTTGGACATAGAGCTTATAAAAATAAAATTCAGAGAAATGTGTGAAAAAGAAGGAATACCTGCTGAGGCAAAGTTACAAGAGATATTTGGTGAAAGATTTAGTGAGAGATATACATTAGATGAATATTGGGAGAAAGTAAAAACAAATCTGGAAACCGGAAAAATAAGGATGTTATTCGTTGCGGATTCTATTCCTCATGAGTTGCAGAGGATAATAGAATTTCTGAACGAACAAATGTCTCCGGCAGAAGTGTTAGCTGTGGAGATAAAGAAGTACTCAGGACAAGGACAGACCACCCTGGTTCCTCGGGTTATAGGATTTACTAGTAGGGCTTTGGACAAAAAAGGCCTCGCACAAAAACGTTCTGAACAATATCCCGGCCGTCATGATGATATATTGGAATTCTTCGGCGATTATCACACAAAA
>JAGHBH010000179.1 GCA_021161085.1 Thermoplasmata archaeon
CCCATATATCATACAGGACACCGCCCCTTCGACCTCCTCATGAACCTCCTAGACAAAATCGCAATAAGAGGCGACGAGCTGGGTAACAGGACCCTTATCAGGTATTGCTGGTGGTTGGACACCATGCTCTACCCTCTTGCCAAGACGCTGATCAACAGAGACGTGGATATTCTCATTTTGGACAGAAATCCCCTCATAGAGGCCGCCGTGTATGGCAGGCCATACGGATCCAAGATAGGCTATCGCCTGGTACCTCTCCTTGCAGGGGTCCCTGTTCCGGATATTATCATAAAGATAGAGTGCGACGGAAAGACCGCATATCGGAGGATTCTCGAGAGACTGAAGACCCCTGGCTATCGGAAAAGGATACCTCACCTCCACGAGACGGAAAAACTGCTGGACGAGTTCAACAAAGCCTACGACACGGCGATACGGGAATATATCTCCTTGTTGGGGGAAAGAACTCCCCGGCTCATATATATCGACGGCACCAGAGAACTCCGGGAAGTATACAAGGATCTGAAGGCGTGCCTTGAAACGAACAGTCTGACAAACAACGCCCCCATGCTTTCTCGCTCTCCTATATGGAACGGAGAGAAGAAGGGAAATATCATAGGGAGGAGACAAAAGGAGAACCACCCATGGACCCGTTCACCCATTACATGATCGGCTTCGCCTTGGGGAAGAAGATGGGACTGGATATACCCGGGAAGAAGTGCATGGTCCTTTTCAGCCTCCTCCCGGACATAGACACCCTTACCATCCTCCTGGGATACGACTTCGCCTCTTCCTTCCATGGGACAGTGACTCACTCGCTCCTCTTCGCCATCCTCACAGCGGGAACAGTGGAGACCGTATATTTCGTAAAACACAGACAACACCTCTTCCCCGTAGTCTTTGCGGCCATCTCCCTCCACATACTGCTGGACATACCCCAGACCTCCTTCATGTCCAGCAACCTAAACCCTTTCTATCCCTTCCACCCTATACCCCCGCAACGGCTGTTTCCAGTGGGGCGGACGGTTGGAATGGCCGTGGTTCTCGCCCTCTTCCTCACCGCCCTGTGGACCTTCCTCAAGAACTGGAAAGATGATGAAGGTCCCATAGGACTTTGGAGAAGGGAGAAGAAAGAGGAAGAGAGCCGGGGCTAACCCAGAAAGGAAATATGGTGTGGATTTTAACATACGCAACCTGTGTAACTGCCAGACCGACGCCTGAGAGACAGCCAAGGACGTTAGTACCCGTGGACTGAACACCTCGGCCGAAGCCTCGGGGCTTACATCCCGGGCCTATCAAACCCATCGTCTATGGGTGTCCTGAGATGCCTCGTTTCAGGGAGCGCTTCGGGCTTAGATGCTTTCAGCCCTTATCGCCTGCAGCGTGGCTACCCAGCAGTGCCCTTCCGGACAACTGGTAGACTAGTGGCTGCGGACCCCCGTTCCTCTCGTACTAAAGGGTCCTTCCCCTCAGGCATCAAGGCACTTCCACCGAAAAGCAACACAACTGTCTCACGACGTTGTAAACCCATCTCACGATCCCTTTTAATGGGCGAACAACCCCACCCTTGGCAGCTGCTGCACCGCCAGGATAGGAAGAGACGACATCGAAGTAGCAAGCCGCCAGGTCGATATGAACTCTTACTGGCGACAACTCAGTTATCCCCGTGGTAACTTTTCTGTTATCACTGGCCCCCATTTATGAGGCTCAGTGGTTCGTTAGGCCCTGCTTTCGCATCGTGGTCCCTTATTGTCCGGAACCACGTCAAGCCAGCTTTTCCCCTTACAGTCGGCGGTAGATTTCTGACCTACCTGAGCTGACCTTTGGGCACGCTTGTTATCTTTTTGAGCGTGTGGCGCCCCACCCAAACTGCCCACCTATCGGTGTCCCCCCGAAGGGGTGAGCAATACGACCTCGAAAGGGCGGTGTTTCATCGGCGCCTCCAGATGAGCTGGCGCCCATCCTTCGACGGCTCCCGCCTACCCTACACATTCGAGGCCGTATCACAGCGACAGGCTGCAGTAAAGCTCAACGGGGTCTTCGCTTTCAGGTGGAAGAGACTGGACTGTGCGCCAGTGCGTCAGTTTCACCGGCTTCCAGGTGGGGACAGTGGGACTCTCGTTGGACCTTCATGCAAGCCGCCAATTAAGCGGCAAGGTATTACGCTACCTTAAGCACCTCTCGGTGGACCATATCTTCACCCTCCGGACCTTACTAAGGATTTCCGGAAGGCATCCGGCGTATGGCCTCTGGGGATCCCGAGGAAAGCCTCTCCAAGTCCAGAAGGACATCCTCCAGCCGGTACCGCCGCTGCTTTCCCTCCATGTTCATCTCGAACGCCTTCTCCAGCAGTCCCTTGAACCCCTCAAGGGTGGAATGCTCCTTTCTCTCCAACCCCAGAACGATATCACGGAACCGCAGGAAATCACCGCGCTTGGCTATCAGACCGTACCTCTCGAAGAAAGGTATGACCTTCTCCGCCAATTGGCGGCGGTTGTCCACGATGAACTGGAGGGTGCCCGGCTGCCCGTGCTTGGGGATTATCCTCCCGCACGTCAGAGCCCTCTCGTACAGTTCGAGCACCTGCCTGCTGTTCTCATGTTGGGTCACATGGAACACAGGGTCAAGCACCCATCCGAATCTGGCCGTATCCTGCCGTTTGAGAGAGACGCTGAAGCATCCCTCCGCATCGGCAAACCCGGCTAGATAGTAAAAGAGTTCCTTTCTCCTACGGGGGAGAAGCCTTGGGTCAATTATGTCCTTCATCTCGTCCAGCACGATATCACCTCGGTTTCCTGCTGATTGTCCTCACCGCACACGACGCTGTCCCTTGCTCAGGGGCCGTGTGCTCGGAGTTCCCAGCATATAGCCGGATTTAGGGACCCCCTATGTGTCGAGGGTCATAGTTACCCCCGCCGTTTACCGGTCCTTCGCTCCGTTGAACCGGAGTTTCAGATACCGGCACTGGGCAGGCTTCAGCGGCTATACACATCCTTTCGAACTAGCAGCCACCTATGTTTTTACTAAACAGTCGGAGTCCCCTTGTCACTGCGACCAGCCATCGGCATGGCTGGCACCCCTTCTCCCAAGGTTACGGGGCCAATTTGCCGAGTTCCCTCACCTGGATTGCACCGACACGCCTTGGGCTTCTCACCCAGGGGCACCTGTGTCAGTTCTTGGTACGGACACGCCACCTGACCCCACATCCCTTTTCACGGACACCTGGGATCGGCCGAGTAGGCATACGCCTTCCCCATCACGCTTTCACCCGGTTCTCACCATTACGGTCCTCCCCGGGCTTATACGCTTGGACGGGTTGGAGCCCCCGCTCAACCTACCCAGATGTGTCAGGACATGGGCAAAAGATGACGTGGTGCAGGAATATTAACCTGCTTCCCTTTCGAGCGTTTCGGTTAAGAACGCCCTTAGGACCGACTAACCCTCGGCTGACGAACATTGCCGAGGAACCCTTGCCCCTACGGCGGAGCGGATTCTCACCGCTCTTTGCTGCTACTCCTACCAGGATCCTCATTCGAACGCGGTCCACTGGACCTCACGGCCCAGCTTCCACCCACGCCCGACGCCTCCCTACCAGATCACCTTTCGGTGCTCCAAGGTATCGGTGGCCGACTTAGTCCCGTTTATTTTCGGGGCCCACAATCTCGACTGGTGATCTGTTACGAACTCTTTAAAGGATGGCTGCTTCTAAGCCCACCTCCCAGTTGTCTTAGACCATGGACACCCTTTACATCACACTTAGCCGGCACTTGGGGACCTTAACCTTGGGCTGGGTTCTTTCCCTTTCGGACATCGAGCTTACCCCTGATGCCCTAACTCCCGGCTTCTACGGCGGCCACAGGTTCGGAGTTTGATAGGATGCCGAGGGATCTCTCCCCCTAAACACCCAGTCAGTGCTCTACCCCATGACCTACCTCCACCGAGGTCTACCTGCGGGTAGTCTCGGGAGGAACCAGCTATTGCCCGCCTAGATTGGCCTTTCACCCCTATACCCAGGTCATCCGAGCGATTTGCACGTCAGCACCGGTTGGGACCTCCACCCGGGTTTCCCCGGGCTTCATCCTGCCCAGGCATAGATCGACGGGCTTCGGGTCTCTCACCAACGACTCCGGGCGAGCCCACCCCACCCCTCACCACACGAGGTGGCTGCGGGTCTGTCGGTTTCCCTACGGCTACGCGGGTACACCGCTTAACCTCGCCGTTGATCCGAACTCCCTGGCCCAATTTTCGAATCGGACGATAAGACGCTGCTTGCGCTTTCACGCCTTATCAGGTTGTAACCACCTGGTTTCAGGCTCTTTTCACACCCCGCCAGGGGTGCTTTTCAGCTTTCACTCACGCTACTAGTACGCTATCGGTCTCGGGACGTATTTAGGGTTGGAAGTAAATGCCTCCCACATTCACGCGCGATATCCAACGCACGCTACTCTGGAACAGCTGGACGCCTCTTTTCATCCTTCTCCTACGGGGCTATCACCCTCTATGGCGCCGCGTTCCAGCGGACCTCGGATGAGATGAGGAAGAGGTACCAGCGTCCAAACACCACATCTCCCCCAAGTTTCCCTGGGGGATTCGGTTTGCCCTCTGCCGCTTTCGATCGCCTTTACTCACGGCATCCCTGTTGGTTTCTCCTCCTCCGGGTACTAAGATGCTTCAATTCCCCGGGTTCCCCGTCCCAGAGGGACTGCCCCATACGGGGCGGGAGGTCCCATTCAGCGATCGGCGGATCAAAGGATCCTTGCGCCTCCCCGCCGCATATCGCAGCTTGGCACGACCTTCTTCGGCGCCCGAGCCAAGCCATCCACCAGGTGGCGTAGCAGGCCGTCAAGACGTCGGTCTAGCACACGTCCAGGTTGCGTATGGCTGGCAATCATGGACCGACTCGCGGCGCACGCCGCTAGAAACGCGGGTCTATGCCCTTCCCCGACAAGCCACACCAACCTTGCCGGGTGCACAGACGTCCTCCTACACTAATGATAGTTATATGTCAACCCCCTGTATATATAGGTTTCCACCCTACAGGGGGGAGGATAGGAGGGGATTTGCCCCTAATACGGAGGGGGTATATAATCCTGACGGTGGGGAGTTTCTGGGATCAACACACGGGATATAACTGCCGTGAAAGATACGTGTCGGCCCACACCAAAACCACTTATACCCTCCTATCTTTCCGGGTGTCCGGTGGTGTGTGATGAAGATCACGTGGCTTGGTCATGCGGCTTTCCTGGTGGAGGACGGGGGCGTGCGGGTGCTGTTCGACCCGTTCATATCCGGCAACCCCCGGGCTCCAGTGCGTCCTGAGGACATAGAGTGCGATCTGGTGCTGGTGACGCACGGGCACGGGGACCATCTGGGCGATACAGAGGCCATTGCCCGGCGGACGGGGGCCCATGTGATCGCCATCCACGAGGTCAAGGAGTATCTTCTGGCCCGTGGTGTGGATGCGGAGGGCATGAACATCGGCGGCAGCGTCCATTGGAAGGGTTTGAGGGTGTACATGACGAACGCCCTCCATTCCAGCGGCATCGGCGGGGGGGAGAACATCGCGTACATGGGGCATCCGGCGGGTTTCGTGGTCTATTTCCCCTCCGGCCGTGTGTACCATATGGGGGATACTGGCATCTTCGGGGACATGCGGCTCATAGGGGAGCTCCACCATCCGGATGTGGTCCTTGCTCCCATAGGCGACAGGTTCACCATGGGCCCCGAGGAGGCTGCCCTTGCGATCTCCTGGCTCTCTCCGAAGCTGGCGCTGCCCATGCATTACGGGACGTTCCCGCTTGTGGACGCCGACCCAATGGCCTTCAAACGTCTGGCCGAGAAGGATGGAGGGGGCACACGGGTGGTGGTACTCTCTCCGGGTGAGAGCGTGGAATACCCGTTCTAGGGTCCGGCCCTCCTGGCGGTGACCGGGCTGCCGCACACTGGACAGACCTTCGTGCCCGGGGGATGGTCCCTTCCGCATCCGGTACACCTGTAGGTCCATTTCCATTCGGCTTTTATCCCGCGCTCGGAGACAGGGCGCCAGGGTATATCCATGTGGGCGCAGAGGTTCTGGATGCTGTAGTCGTCCGTCACCACTGTTCCCCCGGTCTCCAGGGCGAGGGCGACGACATCCATGTCCGCCGGGGAGAGACGTTCTATGTCTCCGGTCTCTCTCGCCGCCCTCTCCGCCTCTTCCCTCGTCTCCCCGGAGGGGGTGAGGACACGGGCGCCGGAGGCAACCAGGGCCTCGAAAAGCCTCCGTGCCTGTGGTGTGGACATCTCCCCGCCCACGCTGTCCGGTATCAGCGCCTCCGCTCCCCCCTCTGACCCCTCCCCTTCTCCGCTCCGGAGGAGAGTGTGGAGCTGTTTTCCCGAGAGTATGGCCGAGGAATCCAGGATGTAGGTCGTTTTGGGGGTTTTCATGGG
>JAGHBH010000157.1 GCA_021161085.1 Thermoplasmata archaeon
CACCCAGCCCCCCCATGTTTTCCGCAGCCTCCAGTCCCCTGTCGATTATGGGATAGGTGTGTATGCCCCCCTGGACACCGGAAAATGCGGCCCCTGTGATGAGATCCATCTCCTTGACCGCCGAGGCGAAGAGCCGGGCATCCCCATCTTCCAGCCCCTTCAAGAGGTTCTCCCGGGCATCCCTGAGCCCGGCGATCTCCCGGGATGACAGCCCCTTCATCCTAGAGAGCTTGTTTCGCTCCCTGGGCCCGTATATCCTCTGCTCCACCCGGGGGACGGCTATGACGAACCGCCAGTCCCCGGGGATCTGCATGTTGACAACCTCCCCACCGTTGCCCGTATGGAGTATGAAGCCGCCCAGGGCGAAGGCGCCTATGCCCACCATGGACCTCTTTCCCCGTCCATAGAACCCGGCCAGCCACCGGACCTCCTCGGGGAGTCCCGTCCAGACGTGGTCTCCCCCGTTCTCATCCTTCGGGACAGTCCTTCCCATCATGCGGAGCACGGCAGTTCCGGAGGCCAGGGCCATCTGCGTCCCGGAGCCCAGGCCAACATGGCGGGGTATGCGGCTGGAGACGCTGGCGGCCAGCGTGCATCCTTTCCCGTTCTCCTGCGGCCCGTTCTCCGCCTCCACTCCTTCCCCCCCATTATGGAGAGCATCCAGAACGCGCCGGGCCAGTCCGATTATCTCGTTCTCATATCTCCCCCGCTCGCCCTCCCCATACGCCTCTTCTTTCCCCTCTCTCTCCCCCGGGGACAGGAGGAACCTCAGGCTGGGCACGTCCACGGCAACCCCTGCCGAGCCTGTCAGCATGCCGTTCCTGTCCACGTCTGTGAAGCCGAAATGAAGCCTGGCCGGTGTTTCCACGGAGACCTTCCCTTCCATCGGCGGAGCCATAATCGGAGCCATAATACGGGTGGATATAAACCTTATTGGGGAGGCTTGTTGGGGGTTTGGGCCTGTGTGTAATGGGGTGGTGCGGAGGCTGGAGTTGTTGCCGGGTCGGTGGAGGACGCCGGGCGGGAACGGCGGCACGGGATGGGTGCTCCGGGGCGGGTGGTAGTGATTAAAGTTATATCCCCCCCCCCCCTTTTACCCCCCGGTGATTCCCCATGGCAACGAAGAAGGCTGCATCCAAGAAAGGCGGCCAGAAGAAGGACACCCTGGAAGACAAGCTGGCCATGAAGAAGGAACTGGTCTGGAAGACCATGTCCAAGACCGAGCGGAAGAAGGCGTTTTCCTTCGCCGAGGGCTACAAAGAGTTCATGTCCAGGGTGAAAACCGAGAGGGAGGCCGTGGACTACATAAAAGCGGAGGCCGAGAAGCACGGATTCAAGCCCTACGAAGAGATAAGGAGAGCGACCCCGGGAACGAGGTTCTACATAACCCACAAGGGGAAAGCGGCCGCCCTGGTGGTCATGGGGAAGAGGGACCCCCTGGAGGGTGTCAGGATAGTCGGAGCCCACATAGACAGCCCCCGGCTGGACCTCAAGCAGAACCCCCTCTACGAGGATGGCGACACCAACCTCGCCCTCTTCAAGACCCACTACTACGGCGGGATAAAGAAATACCAGTGGGCCAACATCCCCCTGGCCCTCCACGGCGTGGCTTACACGAAGGATGGCAAGAAGGTGGAGATAGCCATAGGCGAGGAGCCCGGCGATCCCGTGTTCACGGTATGCGACCTCCTGCCCCATCTGGCCAGGGGCGAACAGGCCAAGAGGACCATGCCCCAGGTCATCAAGGGAGAGGAGCTGAACATCCTGGTGGGGAGCATGCCCGTGGACGACGAGGAGGTCAAGAACCAGGTGAAGATGTGGGTGCTGGACTACCTCAACAGGGAGTACGGCCTGGTGGAGGAGGATCTCACCAGTGCAGAGATAGAGGCCGTTCCCGCCGGTCCTGCGAGGGATGTGGGGTTCGACAGGAGCATGGTTGGTTCGTACGGCCAGGATGACAGGATCTCCGCCTACACGGCACTGGAGGCCATATTCGAGGTGGAGAAACCCGAGTACACGGCGGTGGCCATGTTCTTCGACAAGGAGGAGGTGGGAAGCGACGGGACCACCGGGGCGCAGTCCAGACTGCCGGAGCAGGTGGTCGGCGACATACTGGCCCTGAAACACCCGGAGTACAGGTACAGCCATCTCCGGAAGGCCCTGATGAACAGCAAGGTGCTCTCCGCGGACGTGAACGCCGGAGTCAATCCGACCTTCAAGAGCGTGCACGAGATATCCAACGCATCCAGGATGGGCTACGGGGTGGTGATAACGAAGTTCACCGGTTCCGGCGGAAAGTACAGCGCCAACGACGCCACGGCGGAGTTCGCCACCGAGATAAGGCTGCTGTTCAACAAGCACAAGATACCCTGGCAGCTCGGAGAGCTCGGAAAGGTTGACGAGGGAGGCGGCGGCACCATAGCCAAGTTCCTCTCCAAATACAACATGGATGTCATAGACTGCGGGGCGGCGCTGCTCAGCATGCACTCGCCCTTCGAGATATCCAGCAAGGCCGACCTCTACTATACCTACCTGGCATACAAGGTGTTCCTCCGATCCTGAGGGACCCTACACAACGAGAGTGGTGGATGTTCCTCCATGACGAAAAGAGTGGAATGCAGATACCTGAACGAGGACGGAGAATGCACGGGCCCCTACGAGGGCTACATG
>JAGHBH010000046.1 GCA_021161085.1 Thermoplasmata archaeon
AGAAAGAGAAAGAAAAAGAAGAGAAAGGCCTCCGTGGCCAGGGATGCCGGTGACGGCAGATTGGGTGCGGGAGATGTGAAACCGGCCCCAGGGGTTTCCGGGGAGAAAACGGTGGAACATAAGAAAAAAGAAAAACCGGCCAGAGTGGTCAGGGCGGGCGAGGTGGTGGAGGTTCCGATCAAGAAAAGGGAGACATCCTCTTCTTCCAAATCTCGAAGTTCAAAAACTTCGCCCGGGGCGGCTGGAAGGAAGGTGTTGAAGGAGTGGGGAGCGACATCCAAGGGAAAGCCTTCAAGGCGGAGGGGTGAGGTTGGGTTGTGGGCCAAGATTCAGGGGAAGAGTGGTGCGGACACCCATAGGTTTTCCAAAAGAGTGTCCGACCCCAGGTGGGAGAGTTACAGGGGGACATTCATCACCACATCCATATTCGTCTCCGTGGCCATGTTGCTGGAGTATGCTATAATCTCTCCCTACTGGGAAGATTACGCTTCCACCTATTATCTGGGGGTAATGATGGTATTCGGCATCTACACTCTGACGGGGTTCGTTTTCGTTTTCACCGGAAGAAGTTCTGTGGGCTACGGGTTCCCCTATAGAGTTGCGATGTTCTCGGCCGGAACCGTTGCTTCCATAGTGGTCGGATTCTATCCGATGGCCTGGCCGGCCTCCTCCCCTCTGGTCATAGCCGGCCTCTCCATGCTGTCCCTGATTCTGTGCGGATTCTCTGCCATCTTCATGGTGGAAAGGGCGGAGCAGATGGTGGTGTGGACCGGCGGCTCGCTTATGGTGTTCCTGTTTTCTCTGGGGGTTCTCTTCGGCGGAGGTGCCCCGGGGGCGTCGGGCGGTCCCTCCCTGTTCCTGCCGTTCATGGGGGTGCTCTTGGTGGCCATAACATTCGGAATGTTCCTGTATACCAAATGGCAGCATCTTCTGATGGAGGCGACCACCCGGAGAGGCCATCTCATGGTGGAGAGGCAACGGTACAGCGAGGCTCTGGATGTCTATGAAAGGGCCCTCTCCTCCAAGGAGGGGATGACCGACGACCTGCCCTGGTTCAGCAAGGGTGTGGCTCTCTTGAAGATGGGCAACACAAAGGAGGCTTTGGAGTGTTTGAACACGGCGTTGAAGATAAATCCCATGAACGAGGCCGCCTGGATGAACAAGGGCATAGCCCTCTCCAGAATGGGAAGGCACAGGGATGCCGTGAAGTCGTATAGGGAGGCCATCAGGCTAAACCCCGAGTATGATGTTGCCTGGAACAATCTGGGCAACGCCTACGCCCGCCTCGGAGAATACGAGAGCGCCATACGATGCTACGACAAGGCGCTGGCCATACAGCCCGGCTATAGAGATGCCCTGATAAATAAGGGATATGTGCTGGTGAGACAGGGCAAATACGAGGAGGCCATAGCCGTGGCCAACATGGCCTCTTCCAGGAAGAGACTTTCCGATGTCTCGCCCCGGGCTTCCCTGGGCACTCCTGTGTAGTCTCCCCGGTGGGCCCGTGGGGAAACCTTTTTTACCATCCGCCCTCATATCCAACACCATGGCCTCCATCACCCGGAGAGGAGAGACTCCTCGTCGGTCTTCCTTTCTTTCACGCGGCAAACTCATCGAGCTGGCCATCCCCTCCGCATTCTTCTTCCTTCTTGTAACGTCTATTTTACTACCGCCTGGGGGTCTCAGCCCAGTAAGGGAGCATGGTGAGATTCCGGAGTCCGGAGGGATATGGTCTCCCCCTGTCAGGATATCCGGGGGGCCCATGCCATCCCTGGCTCCTAGCATCTCGGCTCCTCCACCCGGTATGGAAGGTTTGTCCGGGGAGGCCCTGGGGGCGGCGGTGTGGAGCGATGTGAGGGAGGGCAACACGGAGATATACGGTGTGGTCCTGGATCCGACAGGGAACCCGGAGGGGAGCGAGATAAGGATATCCAGAACACCTGGGATGTCCATCTTTCCTTCCTGTGTGGTTGACGGCTGGTCCAGGATTCACATCACGTGGCTGGAGATGACGGTCAACGGATGGGATGTCTACTATTCCCTTGTGGAGGACAGCGTTGTGGTCAAGACCGTTAAGATCGCTCACATAGCCGACCGTTTGAGTATGCCCCCCAGCCCCTCATCTCCTTCTATCTCCCAGGATGTTTCATTAGGTAGCGAGGCATCATGGCCCTCCGGTGCCAAGGACAGGAGAACAACCGTGGAGGCGGCGATGCTGGCACCTTCCATAGTGCTCTCTCCCCAGGATACCCCGCTCATATTCTCTCCATCCCACTTCAACGGCTCGTACAAGCTATTTGTCTACGAGATAAAAAACCACGGGGTGGGAGCAGGGGATATGATATCCTCCCAATGTCTGACCCCCTCTTCCAGGGACGATGTGGGATACGTGAAGGCCCTGGCCATCAGGGGGATGAGGGTGGGGTATAAGGATGGGACAGGGAGCCAGGATGCAGAGGATGGGAATGAGATATGGGTGGGCTGGACGGAGATGGGGTCCAACAATTCCCTGCATATGGCGAGATACTACCCGCAGCTGCATTCCCTGGGTCCCGTGGTCTTTCTTGATTCGCAGAAGATGGAGGGGAAATACGTCTATTCCCTTTCTCCTTTTGCTGTAAAAAAGGAAACCAACTCCACCGAGGCGGGGGCTGATGTGCGAGGAGAGGGCGGAGGGAAAGGGAATACGGAGAGGTCCGGAGGCGTTTTGGCCGCCTGGACGTACAAGAAAACCGAAGCCCAGGGGAGCCAATCCATGTATGTTGAATTCACATATGTGGAGAGGGGTATGGTGGCGGGCCACGGATTCTTTGTGGACCTGGGCCCGGTATACGAGCTTTCCCTGTCTCCTTCGTCCAGTGGATGCTGGATTCTGATATCCTCGGAGGGATGGGTGGGGGGAGGTTTGAAAGCCTATCACATCTCCGACAGCCTCCGTACGGGAGAGAGGGAGGTGGTGGACTGGGAACACGGTGGAGGCAGGATATCCACGGCTTCTTTCCCAGGGAAAGGGGCGGAATCAGAGGATGGAGGAAGGCATCCTGTGGTCGTGTGGGAGAGAGATGAGGGGAACACCAGGGAGATATATATCAGCCAGAGGAGAGAGGCGGTGTACCAGGGAGCCCCCGTACCCGGGTCTCCGGAGGACGACAGCACGCCTTTCTTCTATCCTGCGGCGGTGGGCTTCTCCCTATTGGGTATTTTGTATATCGCATCCAGGCGTGTGTTCTCCGGCGGCATGTTTCTGAGGGGAGGTGGTGGTCTCATGCCGTGGTCTTCCTTTCCGGCGTTTCTCCCCGGATATTCCAGGCTGACTGATGAGGATGTCCTGGAGAACCCGACCAGGCGGAGAATTCTGGATTATATATATAGGAACCCTGGCGCCAATTTCTCCGCCATGATGTCCTCCCTGGAGATGAAGAACGGTGTTCTCTCCCACCATCTGCGGATACTGGAGAGGCGCGGCTACATACTCTCAAAAAAAGACGGGGCCTTCAGACGCTACTATCTGTTCTCCCAGAGTCCTCCCCCCACCCTGGAGGAGAAGATACTCCATATCCTGTCCTCCCGACCGGGCATAAACCAGAGCGACCTGGCCAAAGAGGTCGGGGTGAGCAGGCAGGTCATAAATTACCACATAAAACGGATGACAGAGTCGGGGAGGGTGCTGGTCAAACGAGAGGGGAAGAGTTCCCGTTGCTATGCGATTTCCATGCCGTGATCAGGCTGTTCCACCCCCTTCCTATCCACCCCCTTCCCACTGTCCTCCTACGTTAGATATGACGTTACATATATATACTACCACGTCCCCTATTATAGAGGTGTAGCAGTGAGGAAGTAGTGAGGAGGTGTCCCCGCACCTCCATCTCCCTCCCCGAAACCCATATATAGGGGGTGGAGTTTAAGGGGTCTCCCCCTAGCGGGGATGCGGTGCAGGCGACAGCCATGAGAGGTGATTGGCTGGTTCCACCACCGCATACAGTATGTGGAGATGCGAGAAAAACTGGCTCATGCCCGGATCTCTCGTGTCTGACGCTCGGCGAGATAAGGTGATATGGAGCTGCCGCCAGTTCCAATAAATGATTCCGGTTGATCCTGCCGGAGGTCACCGCTATTGGGGTCCGATTAAGCCATGCGAGTCGAGAGGGTTCGGCCCTCGGCGTACGGCTCAGTAACACGCGGATAACCTACCCTTGGGAGGGGGATAACCTCGGGAAACTGAGGATAATACCCCATAGGTCTGGTCTGCTGGAACGCTTCCAGGCCGAAAGCTCCGGCGCCCAAGGATGGGTCTGCGGCCTATCAGGTTGTAGTGGGTGTAACGGACCCACTAGCCTTCGACGGGTACGGGGCCTGGGAGGGGGAGCCCGGAGAAGGACTCTGAGAAATGAGTCCAGGCCCTACGGGGCGCAGCAGGCGCGAAACCTTCGGAATGCGCGAAAGCGCTACGAGGTGACCCCAAGTGCCCATGCACTGCATGGGCTGTTCACGTGCCTAAAAAGCACGTGGAGTAAGGGCTGGGTAAGAC
>JAGHBH010000042.1 GCA_021161085.1 Thermoplasmata archaeon
CTCATTCCTTCACCCCCAAGACCACCCTGCGTCGTCTGTTGCGGTTCTCGATGACCTCTTCCCTGGATTTGAAGCCTTTTTCCACCTCCGCCAGGTATTCTATGGCGGTAAGAAGCGCCTCTTTCGTGGGATGTTTTACATCCAGTCCGGCCTTCTGGAACTGGGCCCTAATAACGGGCATGGCGTTGTCCACCCCGCCGAAGTGGTCTGTGAAGTCGGCTATCACCCAGTCGGTCGCCTCCACCAGGGTCATCGTCTGGGCGTCCCTGGCTCGCCCTGCCCCGACGTACTGGTCGTCCTCTCCGCCCCTGGAGTCCTCCCTGCCACCCGCCATCTCTGCGGCCAGCTCAAGGAACATCTCCTCCACATTCTGGCCCGTGAGAGCGCTCGTGGAGAAGGCCCTGGCCCCGTACTTGGCGGCCACGCTGTTCAACTCCTCTTCGGATACCACCCTCTTGTCCGTCAGGTCGCTCTTGTTCGCGGCGAAAACCAAAGGAATATCGCCGGTGACGCTCTTCAGATCGGGAATCCAGTATTTTTCCAGGCTCTCCAAGGTCTCCCTCCGGGTGCAGTCACAGACCATTATACCGCCCTCGGCCCCCCGATATCCGGTGCGCTGGATGCTCCTGTATCCCTGCTGGCCGAGTATGTCCCATATCACCATGACCATGTGCCTGGGGCCATCCCTGGTTTTGACCGTGACCTCCTTCTTGGACACCTTGGTGCCTATGGTGGTGATGTATCTATCGTCAAATTTGTCTAGAACGAAACGTCTTATCAGGCTGGTTTTACCCACGGCACCGTCGCCTATGAGTATCACCTTGCGCTTTATCTGGTCCATCACTGTTACCCCATGTCGGCCTTACCACCTATAACCACATCATGTTATTTTATGGTTTTGTCTTCCTCCCCGAGTGTAGTTCTGAAAGCGTCCTGTATTGTGCCCCCATTCTCACGGGATATCATGCCCTGGCACCCTCGTCCCCCCTGGCGAAACGGGATGTCTCCCCCCTCTCCTCGCCCCGACTCCATCCCATAATTCTACCCAGCCACTCAGGAATACCGACCAGTTCCATCACCGGCCTGACGGTCCTGGGTCCGTGCTTCCATCTGGTATATGCCCAGTATACGGCAAACATCGCCGGACGCACCCACCATGAGATGTCCCTGGCCCAGAAGTCCATATTGTGTCTCCAGCATCGGGTGATGAACTCCCACTGGCTCTCCGTCAGGTCGTCCAGGGAGACACGATGCGCCGTTCCCAGCAACGCCTCCTCCAGAGGGATGAAGACAAGGGGCACGAGGAAGGTCTTGGTGTCCATCAGATCGTCAACCAGTTCCAGCGTCTTCAACACATCATCCTCGGTCTCCCCCGGTATCCCGGTCATGAGGGTGCAGAGGGGCCACCATTCGTGGTCGTTGTACACCCCTATCCCCTGGGTGACCAGTTCCGGCCATCTGTCCACCTCTAACGGGAGGGCTTTTCCGGCCATGTACTTCTTCATTATCCTGGGACTGCCGCTCTCCACTCCCACCTCCGTGGTGATGAACCTGCGGGGATACGAGGGTTTGTAGTGGGGACCCCATCTGGTCTTTTCCATGAGAATGGGTGCTATCTCGTCCAGAATCCCGGGACTGGCCAGAACTGGTGCTATGGCGCTGTGGGCTATCTGGATGTACTCCACCCCAGGCACGGCGGCTATGCTGGAGAGCAGTTTGACCAGCTGATCGCTGTCCGGTATGAACCTCTCCCTGCTGTTCCAGAGGAATATGTCCTCGGTGGCCAGGAATATCATCTCGCAGCCACCCCGGACATTCACCTCCACCTCCCGCAGGATGTGTTCCAGGGGTAGAGAATATCTCTTCCTCATGGTGGGACTGCAGAACTGGCAGTTCCTCCCGCATCCCCGGGTTATCTCCACCATGCCGTAGGAGGCCGGCTTCTTTATCAGGGGAATCGTATCCCGCGGGTAATCCGGGGGGCGGGCCACGATGTACGGGGGCACCCTCTCTCCATTTAGGATGCGCCTGACATACTCCACGAGGTCGCCCTCGGCCATTCCCTGATAGAGGTGGTCTATTCCATACTTCTCCTGCCATCCAGAGTCCCTTATCTGCCACACCCCGGCTCCGCCCACGAGAATCTTCAGATGATGTCTGTGCCTCAAGATGGCCGGTCTGGAGAGCAGGTATTTGAACTCTCTGGCGTTGAGGGATTCTCCGCCGAAACCTATCAGACTGTTGTACGTCGTGGATACGTAAGCGAGGCCCACGGGGTCCATGGAAGATATTCCCACAAGCCTGGTCTTCTCCCCTATAAACGAATCCAGGGTGTCCGGGTGTGCCACGACCACCCTGTCCCTTCCGAATTCGTCCACGAGCAATGATTCCACCTTCCGGAGACCGTATAGGGCGTACTTCTCGCTTCCGTCCGCATCCGGACATGGTTTTAGATATTTTTTCTGTACCGGGCCCGCCATCAGATGGGGAAAGGTGTTGAGGAAAGCGTTGAATGGATCCAACCCGTAGTCCGCCATCTCGGCCCTGGACGCGGTTAGCACGATCTCCACGCCATCTCCGTTCATCCTGAAGCCTCCTCATGCGGGTCTATGTACCGGATGGAGTGTCTGAACACTGCCGTTACAGTTTTTCGCACTCCCCGAGAAGATAGGTATAGATAGAGCCGCAATATTAACTTTTCCATACGGATGCTCTGTAGAAACCCTACCCCATAAAAAGGAGGAATTCCTTCTGGGTGGTGCACTAGCACCCTGGTTTCGGGGCGCCCAGAAGGGATGGGAATGAGAAAGGTTCCGAAGTATTTACAGACTGCGGTCGCCGTTCACACCGCAGCAAGGCGTTCCGGCATGCCGAGGTGCCGGTCAAAGTACTCGAAC
>JAGHBH010000186.1 GCA_021161085.1 Thermoplasmata archaeon
CCCAAGATCCCCGGAGCCCCCCCAAACCGCCCACCAAACCCTGCGTCCCCAAATCCTGTGAGGTGAATCCCATGTGCGGTATCATAGGATATATAGGTCCCCGACGTGCCGCCCCCATCGTGATAAAAGGGCTCAAACGCCTGGAATATCGGGGATACGACTCTGCCGGTATAGCCGTCAGGGAGGACGGGGGGATAAGATGGTTCAAGAAGAAAGGGACCGTGGACGCCCTAATCAGCGAGATGCCCAGATACACCGGTACCATCGGCATAGGCCATACACGATGGGCTACCCACGGAGAGCCGTCCAGGGAGAACGCACATCCCCATATAGACTGCAGCGGTTCCACGGCCGTGGTCCACAACGGCATAATAGACAACTACAAGGAGTTGAAGGAGGAGTTGATGGATAGAGAGCACAGGTTCCTTTCCCAGACGGACACCGAGGTCATCCCTCATCTGATAGAGGAGGCAAAGGGCTCTCTGGTCGAGAGAGTGCGGGCTGTCACGGAACGCCTCAAAGGCTCATACGCTCTGGCCGTTATGAACTCTGACGAAGAAGTTCTGGTGGGTGCCAGAATGGACAGTCCGCTGATACTGGCCGTGGGAGATGGGGAGTTTTTCCTCGCATCTGACGTTCCCGCTGTCCTGGAGCACACGGACAAGGTGGTGTATCTGCAGAACGGTGACGTGGTGGAGATAGACAGGAAAGCCTATCGTATCTGGGATGGCGAGGGGGACGAGGTGAAGAGAGAGGTGGTGAGGGTTGACCTCACCCTGGAGGACGCCGAGAAGGGGGGATATCCCCATTTCATGCTCAAGGAGATATTCGAGCAGCCTTCCACCATACACAACTCACTCCTGGCATTTCCCGTAAACGGGACCCCGGAGAGGGCGTTTCTGGGCGAATACGAAGGGGTCAAGATCGTGGCCTGTGGTACCTCGTATCATGCGGGGCTGGTGGGGAAATATATTGTAGAAGAACTGGCCAAGGTGCCGGCCTCTGTGGAGATGGCCTCGGAATACAGGTATTCCTCGCCTCCCATGGGCAACCCCCTGGTTGTGCTGGTGACGCAGAGCGGTGAAACAGCCGATACCGTGGCCGCAGCCAGGGAGGCGAAGATAAGGGGGAGACGTACGGTTGGCATCACGAACATCATGGGGAGCAGCATCACCAGGGAGGTGGATCATGTCATCTACACGCGGGCGGGCATAGAGATAGGGGTCGCGGCCACCAAGACCTTCACCGCCCAGGTGCTGGCCTTCTACCTGGCAGCCATCCAGATCGGCATGGCCAGGGGAACGCTTCATTCAGGAGAGGTCAGGGAGATAAGGCAGCATCTCCGGACGCTCCCCCGCCTGACCCAGCGGATTCTCGCCAGCGCGGATGGGATAAAGAAGAAGGCGGCCATGTTCAAAAACTGCACGGATGCGTTCTTCATAGGGAGGAACATCAACTATCCCATAGCCCTGGAAGGGGCGCTGAAGATGAAGGAGATATCCTATATCCACGCCGAGGGATATCCCGCGGGTGAACTGAAGCACGGACCGCTGGCGCTCATAACTCCGGATACCCCGGTGGTGGCGCTTGTCCCAAGGGACAGGACGTATGACAAGATGATAGGCAACATGGGGGAGGTCAGTGCCCGGGGCGCCCCGGTTTTGGCCCTGGCCTCGGAATCCGACAGGGAAATAGAGAAGTACGCGGACGAGGTGATAAGGATTCCCGATGTCACCCCCCTGTACACCCCGATCCTCAACGGTGTCGTGCTCCAGCTGCTGGCCTACTACACAGCCAGGGACAGGGGATGCGAGATAGACAAACCCCGCAACCTGGCCAAGAGCGTGACCGTTGAATGAGGTAGAGCTGATGGAAACCAACCGGAGTGATGGAGATATGGAAATGAAGATAGGAGTCGTGGGCGTTGGCGCCATGGGAAAGAACCACGCTAGGGTGCTGGCCGACATGGGCATGCTGGCGGGTGTGGCCGAGCCCGTAGAAGAGATGAGGAAGGACGTGGCCGGCCGTTTCTCGGTACCGGGGTTCCCCTCCCTGGCGGAGATGCTAAGGGCGGGCATAGAAGAATTGGAGGCCGTGGTCATCGCCGCCCCCACCGCATTCCACCACAAGCTGGTCATGGAGGCCCTGGAGGCCGGAAAGCATGTCCTGGTGGAGAAGCCCGTCGCCGCCACCATAGAGGAAGGAAGGGAGATGGTGAGCCTTGCGGAGAGGAAGGGGCTTGTTCTATCTGTCGGTCAGATAGAGAGACACAATCCCGTGGTGGCCACGGCCAAGGAATATCTGGACAGGGGGAACTTCGGCGGCATATTCACCCTCTCTTCCAAAAGGGTGAGCGCTTTTCCCTCCAGGATAAGGGACGTGGGGGTGCTCTTCGACCTGGGCATACACGATATAGACGTGATGAGATATCTGGTAGGCGCTCCGGTGACCTCCGTTTACACCACCGCCGGTGCTCTGGCCGACCGGGGTCGGGAGAAGTATGCCGATGTGCTCATGCGGTTTGACAACGGCGTTTCCGGGTTCGTGGAGGTGAACTGGCTGACTCCCATGAAGGTCAGGAAGCTGTGGCTCACCTGCGAGAAGGCGTATGTGGAACTGGATTATATGGGTCAGACGATGAGGATATCCGAGTCAAAGATTTCGGACTACGATGAGCATGACCTTTTCCGGGTGCCCTATGAATACCATATCAAGGAGGTTGCCCTGAAAAAGACGGAGCCGCTTAGACTGGAGTTGGAGGATTTCGCCGCCGCCGTTGAGGGAAAGAAGCCTCCCCTGGTGTCAGGTGCAGACGGTCTGGAGAGCCTCCGTGTGGTCTGGGCGGCCGGGGAGTCTTTCAGGACGGGAGAACCCGTAAGAATGGAAAACGTGCCCTAACGGCTTAACGGCTCCTGTACTGGCCCTTGCCCACCGCCCGGTATACGAAGCCTTTTTCTATCACGTCGTCGCCGTTGAAGGTGTTGCGTCCGTCCACCATGACCGGATGCCGCATCACTTCCCTGGCCCTGTCCAGGTCCATTTCCACGTAGTCCCTGTGTCTCGTCATTATCACCATGGCATCCGCTCCGGATAGGGCGGCGTAGAGGTCCCTCATCATGGGCTCCGGATACTCGTGGTCCTTCACCAGGGGCTCGTGGATGACAACCTCCGCTCCCTTCTCTCTCAGGGCCTTCAGCAGTGGGGTGGTGGGGGTGTTGCGGGGGTCGTCGGAGTTTTCCAGGAAGGCCACGCCCAGCACGGCGATCCGGGAGCCCTTCAAAGGCAGCCCTTTTTCCGCCAGAGCCTCTTCTAGGAGCTCGACCACGTGGAGGGGCATGGAATCGTTCAGTCTCCTGCTGTCTATTATGACATCCGGCACGTCCGGCAGGGGGAATCGGCCGTAGGAATCCACCCCGTATTTGAGAAGCCAGCTGTCCTTGGGGAGGCAGTGGCCGCCCACTCCCGCCCCGGGGATGTGCACGTTCCTGACGGGGTTGGCTATGGGATTGCTGGGGTCGTTTGGCAGCGTGTTGACCAGCCTGCGAACCTCGTATGCGTCTATACCCAGGCTCTCGCATAGGAGGGCGACCTCGTTGGCGAAGGCGATGTTCACATCCCTGTATGCGTTTTCCACAGTCTTGGCCACCTCGGCCGTCAGCGCATTGGTGGGGTGAAGGGGCTGCTTCACTATGTGTTTGTAGAGGTCCATCGCCCTCTTGGTGCTCTCCTCGTTTATACCTCCTATTATCCTAGGGTAGTTCTGGATGTTGTGAATGAGCCTGCCCACCATCACCCTCTCGTAGGAGAAAGCTAGGTAGAAATCCTCTCCCGCTTTCATTCCACTCCCCTCTTCCAAGATGGGTTTGACTATGTTGTCCGTCGTCCCGGGGGCTACCGTGGATTCTATGACCACCAGCTGGCCTTTCCGGAGAAAGGGGGCGATGGTCCTGGAGACCTCCTTCAGGGACTCGTATCTCGGTATCCCCCGTTCGTCCGTGGGCGTCTGGACGTCTATGAGGATGGCATCCGCATCCTTAACCACCGTGTAGTCGTCCGTCACCCGGAACGTCCTTTTCTCCACCACCACCCTGTGGATGAGCTCTGGCAGACCGGGCTCATCCCCCCCTATGGGACACTCGCCCCTGTTGAGAACGTCTATCTTCCATCCCGACCTCTTGGAACGCCTCTGCACACCTATGACCTCGAATCCTGGAACGTCCGCAAACAGGGCAGCCGCCGGAATACCGACGTATCCCATCCCTATCACTACCACCTTGGTCATCATATCACCGTGGTCTCTTCATCTCTTCCGCAGGAAAACCGGGGGTTATAAAAAGGCATCGTGCCGGACGGCCAATGATCCCTAATACACGGAACCCACAACCCCATAATCCCCACAACACATACCTCCACAAAACCCCATAAACCCCATAAAGATAAAATACCATCGTCCCTATATCTGCAGTGTAGATCCCGATGGTGTACCAAGAGGAGGCGATAAGCTCGGGGCATCCCCATGTAACCCCCCCTCATATCCGGCAACATTTAGGGGCTTCCATCTGTATTCTCTGTATTCTCTTTAGAAAGGTGGATGGTAGGAGATATGTGACGGATTGTAGGAGATATGTGACGGATTGTAGGAGATATGTGACGGATTGTAGGAGATATGTGACGGATTGTAGGAGATATGTGACGGATGGTGGACGGCATGGTAGAAGGAATGGAAGATGTTCTGGCAGATGATGTGAGCGGTGTATACGTGAAAAGACAGTCAAAACCGGGAAGAACATATGGAAGAGAGATGATACAGGACAGAGGAGCCCGGAGTCTGCTGGCTTCGGTGTTTCTGGCGTTTCTCATGGTGTCCTCCTCCCTTTTCGTCGTAAACATTGTCATGGAAAAAGGGTTCGATCACCCTCTGGTGGAAGAGGCAAAAGCAGATATAGCCGACCATGTGGTCATCAGCGAGGTGATGTACGACAACGACGGTACAGATGCATACGAGTTTATAGAACTGTATAATCCCACCTCTTCAGACATTGATATAAGTAACTGGGTTATAGAGGAATGGGAAGGGGGCTCGGATGTCGCATCTCCGGACCGAACGATGACAATCCCTGCCGGACAGATTATAAGGTCTCACGGTTTTTATCTCATCGCCCAGTTCGGTTCCTCTGATGGAGACCCGGCTAATGCTCCGGACACCGCGTGGGGATATATAATCCAGGCCGACCTCGGGCCGGCTGGCTCGGGGGCCAAGGCGGAACTTCCTGGTGCCTGGCAGACCCTAGAGAACGGGCCCGACGCCGTGTGTATAAAAGACGCCGGTGGAACATATATGGACGGCCTTCTGTATGGCAACTGTAGTGACAACCCCAATCTCGCCAGCTGGCCGGACAACCCCGAGGCCCCCGATGTCTACGAGGGAAGCCTGGAGAGGAATTCCGGTGACGGAGTTCACAACGAGAGCGAGGGGAACGGATGGGATTCGGATGACAATTCCTGTGACTTTCATACGAGAAAGTTCACCACGGACGGGATAAAACCAAATCCCCAGAACTCGGACAACGCCACAGAGACCCCGCCCGCTCCCGCTCCTCCAGAGATAAAAAGGGTCATCTCAACGAGCAGTACAACCCTGGAGGTCCGTTTCACCACAGAGGTTAACCAGACAGACGTGGAAAACATCACTCACTGGAAAATAGTGGCTCTTGGAGGATACGATACCACACCACCCAGAATTGAACAGTGTGTGGCCACGGATCTCACCCATGTTGAGATAACATTCAGCGAGCCCGTGAACAAGACAGATGCAGAGAACACCAGCAATTATGCCATTGACGGAGGCCTGTCTGTCATTTCCGCGGTGTTGGACAGCGAACTGACAACGGTTAATCTCACCACATCTACCCAGACCGAGGGGCAGACGTATACATTAACGGTCAACAACATAAACGACACCGCCAGTCCGCCTAACACCATAGCACCCAACAGCCAGGCGACGTTCTCCGGTGGAGGGGGAGGAGGCACTCTGACTGTTGTTTTCATGGACATAGGCCAGGGCGACGCCACTCTCATCATTTCTCCCAGTGGACAGGCCATGCTCGTGGACTCCGGCCCAACAGGTTCCGGGACACATGTGTTGAATGTTCTCTCCTCTTATGGGGTCGCACATCTCAAATATACGGTGGCCACACACTACCATGAAGATCATATAGGGGCCATGGATGAGATAATCAACGCACTGGGCGGCTACAGTACAGCAATCACGGGCTACTGTTACGACCGCAATGGCTCTTATTCCTCCACCGCATTCGACGAATACGCGTCTGCCACGGGAGGCTACTGGTACAACGGCGGAAAGAGACGGGAGATATTCAAAGGAGACCTGCTGGACCTGGGGGGCGGCGTCACTGTCACGTGTGAGGGGGTCAACGGGAACGGTCTCTCAGTGACCAACGAAAACGATTATGGGGTGGTCCTCAAGATGTCGTACGGGAATTTCGACATGTATGTGGCCGGAGACCTGGGAGGCTATAACTCCAACGGCTATACCGATGTAGAGTCAACGGTTGCGGATGACGTAGGACCGGTTGAGGTATATCAGGTGGACCATCACGGGAGCAAATACAGTTCTAACTCATACTTTTTGGGAGTCCTTGAGCCGCTGGTCTCTGTTTTTTCGGTGGGAGATGGCAACTCCTATGGACATGTCCACCAGGAGGCCTATGATCGGATAGACGCTGTAGGCTCCTATATGTACTACACGGAGTACGGAACGGGGGCTCTCCCCCAGGCCGGCCACGGAGAAGTGGTGAACGGGGATATTGTGCTGACCACGGACGGTTCCCAGTTCACTGTGAACGGGACAAACTACATGTGCAAGGGTCTTCAGGATACAGAGCCTCCAACCGTCATCAACGTGGTGGCTACAGATCTTACACACGTTGAGGTGACCTTCAGCGAGACCGTAAACCAGACGGACGCTGAAAACATCAACAACTACTTCATTGACCAGGGGCTCGGGAATTCGCTGGAAGCGCTTCTTCAGGGCGACCTCAGGACGGTAAATCTGACCACTGCCACGCAGACAGAAGGTGTCACCTACAATATGACAATAAACAACATCAAAGACAGAGCTTCTCCTCCGAATACCATAGCGACAGACACAGTGGTCCAGTTTACCGGAGGGCAGCCCACCCTTCAGGTTATATCAGCATCTATAGACCCCAACGATGCCCATATCGTGTATCTCACAACAGGAGCCCAGTCCAGAATGGGATACCGATTGTATGCATATCATATAAACAGCACCACCAATCCACCCATATACCAGAACGAGACTTCTATGGAGTTTGTTGGGGGAGGGCCGCAGATGGTGATCAGTGAGGTGCTCTACGACGCCTCGGGGGTGGACGCTGACCAAGAATGGTGGGAGATATACAACCCAGAACAGAACACCATAGACATCGCCTCTTGGAAGTTCCAGGACAACGCCAACTCTTTTGTCCTACCTGCGGATACCACCCCCATTCCCACAGGCAGCCATGCTGTTTTTGCCATGAACGGCCGTGCTTTCTATGACACCTATGGATTCTACCCGGATTTTGAGGTGTTTGGAGACACCCCGGCCAGGGACATGTCTTATTCCGGATATTATCATTCCACGCTGGGAAACACCGACGACTACCTTCTGCTGGTAAACAAAAACGGGGGGGTATATGATGCAGTGGCGTGGGATGAGAATCGCACCGTGATAGACACCTACCAGAATATCATCCCCTTCACAGGAACCTTCTCAGGAGAAAGCGTCCAGAGGGTGAATGGAGCGGAGGGGCCCGAACCGCCCCTGTCTTCTTCGCCCACTTGGGCCAACGAAGGAGCAGAAGACGAGACCGGGAGCGAGTTCACCTCAGGAACCCCGACTCCCACCACCCTGGATTCTCAGCCCCCAGCGATAGTGGAGGTCCGGTGGGAGGTTGGATCAGTATATGCTGTCGTCTACTGGAACACCACGGAGAGTGGATGGCCTGAGATAAACCCCGAGTCCACCACGAAAGTCGTATATTCCACGGACCCATCTATGATATACACCACTACCGTGGAAAACACGGACATGGTGACAGAGCACGGCATCATGATCTCTTCACTCCAGCCGGACACCGATTATTATTTCTACATCTCTTCCACAGACGGGATAGGACACACCGCAATGGATGATAACGGGGGAGCATACTACCACATACACACACTCTCAGTAGATAACAGCCCGCCCATCATATCGGGAGTCTCTACCTCTGTGACGGACACCACTGCAACGATAACCTGGACCACGGATGAAAACTCCAGCAGTACGGTATGGTATGGTACCTCCACTCCCCCCGACAACGGTGCCAGCAATCTCTACCTGAGCACCAGCCACGAGGTCCCCCTATATGGTCTGCTGCCGGGAACCACGTATTACTTCTACGTCACCTCCACGGACCCCTCCGGCAACAGGGCCACAGATGACAACGGCGGGGCATATTACACTTTCACAACACTATCCTCCTCTCCTGTTGGATATTATCTGGCGGATATGGATTCATTCACCAGTTTTTCGGCGGGGGTGGACACCCCAGATAACGCTTATACATATGCCAAAAACACTGCTGGGATAGATGTGCTCGGAATCAACGACTACTCCTACCAGCTCACCTCGTCAAACTATTCTTCGGGGAAGACCAGTGCCTCCTCAAACACCGTTAGCGGCTCTTTCGTGGCATTGTACGGCCAGCAGATGTGGGATGGTGTGGAAGGATACGGGCAGATTAGCACATATTATGAGAATCCTGAGGAGGTTGCGTCGGGTGGCGCCTTGGTAGACCTTGACTCGGCGTTTAACTGGATAAAGCAGCACGACGCTGTTGCCTTCTTCAACATACCAGGATATCAGGCCGACTTCAACGGCATGCAGTACAACGCCAGCGTTGATGATAACATGGTGGGGATCCAAC
>JAGHBH010000093.1 GCA_021161085.1 Thermoplasmata archaeon
CCATACCTAATCCTCCCTAAGCTCGAACTTCTTGGCCCTGAAAGCGGGGGGCTGATGGGCCTTCTTGCACGTCTTGCACCGGTATCTGAGATACACCCTCTTGGTGGGCTTCTCCCTGCCCTCCGGCTTCGGACGGGGAAAACCTCCATAGCCTGCGGTAACACGCCTGAATCGTCTCTGTCCCCACTTCAGCTCGCTGGCCTTCTTCTTCTTGACCCGCTCCACCTCATGTAGGGTGTGGGTCTTGCACGTGGGACAGTACCTCTTCACCGTTCTGGGCATCTTCATCTGCATCACCAGACCTGCTGCGAACAGCCGGGAGGGGGATAGTAAAAGGAACACCTATTAAAGGCTTGCGTGGTCGGATGCGGGACGGACGAAGGGGGAACGGACGACCCGGGAGGGCCTCGTAAAACCGCCGGGTAGATCAGTCTCCGCCCACGGTCTGGACTTCCTTGACCGAAGGGGCCTCTTCCATGGGAGTTATCATGGCCTCCCGCTCTTCTATGGCCCTCACCATCATCTTGATTATGTCTATGTTGTCCTTGAACCAGCGGTCCCTCTCCTCTATCCGCTTCCTGGCCTCCTTGAGCTCGGCCTCCATCTCCTCGGCTATGGCATATAACTTGGTGAACCGCTCGTTGGCCCTCCTCACCTCCTCCTCCATCTCCCTCAGCCGGGGATCGCACTTGGAATGCTCCTTCTCCAGAGCGGCCAGCTTTATCTCCAGATCCCTGACCTCCCTGTCCCTTCCCTCGATGACCCCCTTGAGCGTCTCCACCATGGTCTCCTTTTCCTCGAGAGCCTTCTCGAGCGTCTTTATCTTTTCCCTGGCCTCCGCCAGCTCCTTCTCCTGGGCCTCGTAGGCAACGAGAAGTTTCGCAAGTCTCTGGCGCTCAACATTGACATCGGGATCGTCCATTCCAGATACCTCCTGGGGTCAGATACGAAGGCTAAAACCCCTATCGCTATAAAAAACCTTTGGAAAAGGAGGGGAGACAGAGAGGATTCCACGAAAACGTTATCTACCGTTCCCATTATCACCGGTAGGGTGCCTCGTATGGCGAGAATCAAAAGGGCTATGGAGATGACATCGGGGGAGTTCGAAAAGGCCGTGGAGGAGGGCAGGGTCTTCATCGTGCCCCTGGGTTCCCTGGAAGAGCACGGATCCCATCTGCCCCTGGGAACCGATATGTACCAGCCAGAGGCACTCTTGGACGAACTGGCGGAGAGGACCGGGGCGGTCATCATGCCCTCCATGGCCTACGGGGTGTGCAACACCACGGCGCCCTTCCCCGGGACCGTCAGCCTGTCCTTCGACACCATCAGGACGTTCGCCAGGGACGTGACGGCCGGGCTGGCGGGCCAGGGTGTGAGGAGAATCATGTTCCTCACCGGCCACGCCGGCAGCAGCCATGTGGCAGCCATAAAACAGGGTGTCAGGGACGCACTGGAGGGAAAGGATCCCAATATGTTCGACGTAAGGGTTCTCTCGGACTACGATTTCGCATACGCCAGGAAAGACCTGCCCCCCGACGACGGACACGGCGGTATGCTGGAGACATCAAGGATGCTGGCCATAAGACCCGACTTGGTCAGGGAGGATAGGCCCGTGGGCCACCCCCGCTACCCCAGGTTCAGGGTTCCGCTGGACGGAAGGAGATATCTGGCGGAGGGGATACACGGAGACACCGCCGGCGCCTCGGCGGAATACGGGGAGAAGGTCAACAGGGCCATCCTCGAGGAACTCGTCATGCTGATAGAGGAGATGAAAGGGGGGAGCCCATGACCCCCTCCGGCGTCCCCCACGCCGAGGAGGAGAAACGACTGGCAGGGGAGGCAGCAGCCGCCCTGGTGGAGGACGGCATGGTGGTGGGCCTGGGAACGGGAAGCACCGTATACTACACCATCCACGCTCTGGCACGGAGGATGAAAGAAGATGACATGGAACTCATCGCCATCCCCACGTCGAAGAGAACGGAAAACCTGGCCAGGCAGCTGGCAATACCCCTATCCTCCCTGGAAGAACACCCTGTCATAGACGTCACCATAGACGGAGCCGACGAGATAGACCCCGACCTGGACCTGATAAAAGGCCTTGGCGGGGCGCTGCTCAGGGAGAAGATGGTGGCCACCGCCTCCAAGAGGCTGGTCATCGTGGCCGACTCCTCCAAAGCGGTCAACAGGCTCGGGACCAAGAGCCCTCTTCCGGTGGAGGTCGTTCCCTTCGGGCTCGGATACACACGGAAGATCGTGGAAAGACTGGGATGCACCGCCGTGCCCAGGCCGGCGGCCGGAGGAAAAACCACTGAAATCGATGAGAAAACGGCGGAAGGGGGCGAACTCTATACCACGGACAACGGCAACCACATCCTGGATTGCAGATTTCCCGGCATAGAGAATCCGAAAGTCCTGGAGAGGGAGTTGAACATGATCCCCGGCGTGGTGGAGAACGGCCTCTTCGTCGGACTGGCATCGGACGCCTACATAGGCCATACTGGACAGCCCGGGGGGCAGCCGGGCAGGGTGGAGCACAGGGGGAGAGCAAAACCCTAGAACCATAAAAACCCTATAACCATAGGAACCATAGTATAGTCCCTCTCCGGCGTAGTTGACCGTCAGAAGAGCTCACGGAGCCTCTCCATGCTCTTCTCTATCTCCGCTATCCTCTTCCTCTCCCAGGAGAGTACCTCCTCGAGTATCTCCTCCTTCTTCTTCCCCAGACTGTAAACGTGGGTAGGTCGTCCCTTCCCCGGATTCTTCCTGTAAGAGGTCCTTATCCATCCCCTGGGAGACAGGCCCTTTATCGCCAGGGATACCTCGGGCTGCCTCAACCCCGTGGCCTTCTCTATATCCTTGGATGTCACCTCACGCCCGGAAAGAAGAACTGCCAATGTCTTGGCCTCGTATTTTCTCAAACCCGCATCGGCCAACAGGCCAGCGATCTCCTCTTCCTTTTTCAGAGACAATCTCGGTCCCTCCTAACGGTGTTAAATAAACATACCCACCCATATTATAAAAAGGTTTTGATACAAAGGGGTTTGCCCGTAAATTCATTTTCGTGCATAGTACCTTGTAAGCACCAGTGCGTTCGGAGGAAATTCAATTTCCTCCTCTCTTAGGAATTTCCTACGAGAGAAGGAATTTTAAGAAATTCCTTCGATTTCATGCGATGACC
>JAGHBH010000123.1 GCA_021161085.1 Thermoplasmata archaeon
ACGGATGGGTCTTGTTCAAGGGCAGGATGGAAGGTGGAGGTGATACGGCATGAGAACCATATCCTCAGGCATACCGGGACTGGACGAGGTTCTGCGGGGCGGCTTCTTCAAACCCTCCGTGGTCATGGTGGCCGGGCCCGCCGGGAGCGGAAAGACCACCTTTGTCATGCAGAGCCTCTTCAACGTGGGCAAGAAGGGGATCAAGGGTCTTTTCATGCCGACGATATCGGAGCCCGTGGCCATGGTGAACAACTACATGGCCCAGTACGGTTTCTACGATCTCGCCCCATTCGAGAAGCACATTCTCGAGTTCAAGGATCTAAGTTCCTACATCAGTGCCGGATGGAAGGAGAGTGTGGAGGCCATCCGTGAGGCGCTGGAGAGGTATTCCCCGGAGTGGGTGGTCATAGACCCCCTCACGGTGCTTGGATACGGGATGGAGGATATGGAGAGGAGGAACTTCCTCAACGAGCTGTTCGCCACCCTCAAGGGGTGGGACACCATGGTGCTGGTCACCGGCGAGTTCACCAGGGACAGGCTCATGGAGAGCCCCTATTCCTACATGGTGGACGGCATCATATTCCTGGACATGGACAGGGAGGCATACCCCGGCTCCCGGTCCCTGGAGGTTGTCAAACTGAGGGGAAAGAACGTCATCCCCGGCCGTCACCTGTTCAGGATAGAGGAGGAGGGGATAAGGGTGTATCCCAGGATAATGCCCTCCAAGGAGATGGACTTCTCCCTGGTGGAAAGGGTGAGGGTGTCCACGGGGATTCCGGGCTATGACGAGATGCTGGGAGGCGGCCTGCTCAGGGGTTCCACCAACCTCCTGGTGGGCAGCCCGGGGACGGGGAAGACCATATTCGCCCTCTCCTTCCTGTCCGCCGGCCTCAGACAGGGGGAGAAAGGGGTCATGGCCGTTTTCGAGGAATCACCTGCCAAGATAATAAGGGACGGGGAGGGCATGGGTCTCCCGGTGAAGAGATGGGTGGACGAGGGGCGGCTGGAACTCCTCTACTATCCACCGGGGGACAGCCATCCGGACGAGGTGACGTGGGGCATAAGAAACGCCGTGGAGGACAGGGAGGCGTCCAGGGTGGTGATGGACAGCCTCTCCGGCTTCGGTGCGATGGTGGGAGGCGAGAGGAGGATGAACATATATCTCTCCAACCTGGACAGCTATCTCTCTTCCCACGGGGTGACCACCCTGCTGACCGCCGGACTGCCCGAGCTGGGAGGCGAGGGCGTTGGCGGGATAAGGCAGGCGGCGGTCATGGACTCCATCACCCTGCTGAGGTATGTGGAGTTCGAGAGCAAGGTGGACAGATTCCTGGCCGTGTTGATGATGAAGGGCAGCGACCACCAGAAGGAGATAAGGGAGTACACCATCTCCAAGGAGGGCGTCAAGGTCCTGGAGAAGTTCGAGGGCCTGGAGGGACTGCTATCGGGAACAGCCAGAAGGACGATGACCGACACACACCGGATACTCCGGGAGGCGCTGCCGGAGAGCCAGAGGCATCTGCTGGAACTCGACAAGGAAGAAGACGGCGGAGACAGAGGATAAAAACCTTTCCTCACCCAAATCTTTATCTACGATGCCCCTTAATCCAGACCGATGACCAGAGGAGCAGGCCAGACGGGAGGACAGGAGGATTTCACCAGGGTCAGGCTGCCCCATCGAAAGGAGGGGGAGATGTTCGCCGTCGCCGACCAGCTCCTCGGAGCCTACAAGATAAAGGTGATGTGCGAGGACGGAAAATCCCGCCTGGGACGTATACCGGGGCGCATAAAGAAGAGGATGTGGATAAGGGAAGGAGATCTCCTCATCGTCAAACCCTGGGATTTCCAGGATGACAAGGCAAACATCCTCTACAGGTACACGAGAACCCAGGCGACGTATCTCAGCAGGAAGAGGATGATACCGGAGATATTGGATGTGTTCTAGTCACCGGCTTATGGAGGATGATGGTGGTCCATGGAAGACTCCTGGTTTGATGCCCTGGAGCGGCAGGTCGAACGGATTTTGGAAAGGGAAGGCGGGGACGAACTTCGTAAGACGGAGTCCGAGGTTTTCGACAGGAAGACCCTCTCCATACTCCAGAAGATGATATCCTCCGGGGTCTTTTCCACCCTGGATTTTCCCATATCCACGGGCAAGGAGGGAAACGTCTTCAGGGCCACCACCCCCGCCGGCGGGCTCCTGGCCGTAAAGATATACAGGACATCCACCGCCACCTTCAAGAGCATAGAGGAGTACATAAGGGGAGACCCGAGGTTCAAGCACGTGCGGGGCCACAGGAGGAATCTCATAGACGTCTGGTGCAGCAAGGAGTACAGGAATCTGCGGAAGATGTACGATGCGGGAGTCCATGTTCCGGAACCCGTCAAGGCTGTGGGCAACGTTCTGGTCATGTCCTACATCGGGGGTGAGGAGACGCCGGCCCCGCTGCTGAAAGACCTCTCTAGAATGCACCGGGGAGAGGACATGCTCTCCGGGGTCCTGGGAGACCGCCTTACGGATGACCCTGACATATGGGAAGTCTTCTATTCCGTCACGGTGGAGGACATGGGCCTGATATATCAAGAGGCCGGGCTGGTGCACTCCGACCTCAGCGAATACAACATACTGGTATGGAACGGGCTGCCCTGGGTCATAGACGTGGCCCAGGCCGTGACCCTCGACCATCCCATGGCAGAGGAGTGGCTGGTCAGGGACTGCCGCAACATCGCCGTGTTCTTCAGGAAGATGGGTGTGGACACCACCCCGGAGGCCGTGCTGGAAACCGTGAAGGAGGGAGGATGATGCTCTACGACCGGATACCCAGGGAGAGAATCGCCGTCCTGGTGGGCCCCCACGGAGAGACCAGAAAGGCCATAGAGAAAAAGAGCGGGGCACGGCTGGAGATAGACTCCCAGACGGGAGAGGTGAAGATAGAGGCGGAGAAGGCCGGGGACCCGGTCATGGGTCTGAAGGCGGCAGAGGTGGTGAGGGCCATAGCCAGGGGCTTCTCTCCCGAGAGGGCCTTCCGCCTGTTCGAGGAAGATGTCTATCTAACGGTGCTGGACATCCACGATTTCATCGGCAAGAGCAAGAAACGGCTCCGACAGGTCAAGGCCAGGCTCATAGGGACGAAGGGAAAGACAAGGCAGACCATAGAGGAGATAACCGGGGCGGACATATCTATATACGGGGACACGGTGGCGATAATAGGCGACCTGCTGGAGACCGACGTGGCCAGGACCGCCGTCATAATGCTCATAGAGGGAAGCGAGCACTCCACGGTCTACGGATACCTGCACAGGAGAAAGGAGGAGATGAGGATAGCCGAGATGGGGTTCGAATACTATGAACGGAAGGAATAGGGAGAAAAGGGCGACAGACGATGGTGCCTGGCACCCTGTACTGACCGTACGGAGAGCGACGCACCATGGGAGAGGAGGGGGTGTCGCATGATAGACCTACTGCCCGTGGTCCTGCTCATATTCACCGGCAGGCTCTTCGGTTTCTTCCTCCTCAAAAAGGGGATCCAGCCCCTTGTGGGAGAGGTGCTCGGGGGCGTCCTTCTGGGTGTGTTGGGGGCCATGGGGGTGGCCTCTCTCTATGGAGAGGACACGGTGAAAACCCTCGAGGCCCTGAGCGACATGGG
>JAGHBH010000118.1 GCA_021161085.1 Thermoplasmata archaeon
CGTCAGGGCTCCCAGCATGACGATGTTGGTGGTTATCTCCGATCCGGCCTCCCGGGCGATGGCCGTCGCATCCAGGGAAACCAGGCGGACTCCGGTGGCCTTTATGGCCTCGAGTATCTTTTCCACAGGGGGGTATTCACTCAAGCCCAAGGGGACGGTGGGGGGGATGATGGGATGGGTGTTGGTCAGCACCACTCCCTCTCTGGAGACCCTGTCCAGGGATTTGTAGGTCTCTGCGGGCTCGAAACCCAGGAGCACGTCTGCCTCTCCCCTGCCCGGTATGGCCCCGTGGTATCCTCCGAGGGATATGCTGCTCCTCACCTCTCCGCCCCTCTGGGCCATGCCGTGTACCTCGCTCACCAGCACGGGTATGCCCTTGGCGGTGAGCACCCGGCCGATGATGCTGGACGCCAGTATGATGCCCTGGCCCCCAACGCCGGCGATCATGATCTTCTTCCTCATCGTCTCTCCTCCTCCGTTCTCTCCGCTCATTCGCCTCCCTCCTTTTTCTTTTCAACCTCGGAGAGGGGGACCATGGCCCCGAAGGGACACACCTGGCCGCATACGTGGCATCCGGCACACAGCACAGGATCTATGTAGACGTTCTTTCCCTCGGTGTAGAAGGCGGGACAGGCGAAGGTGTTGATGCACACGAAACAGTGCCTGCACTTGTCCTGGTCGACCGTGTAGACCCCCTGTTTCTTGAGATTCTTCGCATCCAGCAGGGCACAGGCCCGTTTGGCCACCACCACCCTCACCCCCTCTCCGTCCACCGCCCGTTTGAAAGCCTCCTCCGCGGCCTTCGTATCGTAGGGGTCAACGGTCTCCACGGACGAGGCCCCGCAGGCCCTGCATATCTCCTCTATGGATATCATGGGCGCCTCCTCCCCCCTGCCGTCTATCCCCATGCCGGGGTTGGGCTGCTGTCCGGTCATCGCCGTGGTCCGGTTGTCCAGGATGAGGTATATCAGATCGTCCTGGTTGTAGACCGCGTTGATCAGTCCGGAGATTCCTGCGTGGAAGAAGGTGCTGTCCCCCAGGATGGCGATGGGCAGCTGGTCCGTGGCCTTGGAGAAGCCTCCCGCCGCACCGATGCTGGAGCCCATGCACAACAGGAAATCCGCGGTCTCGTGGGGAGGCTGGATCCCCAGGGTGTAGCAGCCTATGTCGGTGGAGTATATGACATCCTTCCCCCGAACCGCCTTCTTAAGCGCGTAGTATGTGGCCCTGTGGGGACAGCCCGGGCACAGGGTGGGCGGACGGGTGGGCATGGGCAGTTCCTCGGCCCTGACACCCCCCTCCTCCAGGGGTATTCCCAGCGCCTTGTGGAGTCCGTTCTTCACCACGTCGGGGTCGTATTCGAAATGGAAGGGGAAATCTGCGGTGGTCTTGCCCCTTATCTCCACGTCCATGCCCTCTCTCTGGGCCAGGCTCATGGTCTCCTTTTCCAGATAGGGCTCCAGCTCTTCAACGACGACCACGATGCGGTGTCTGGCCAGGAACTCCTTCACGAGTCCTGTGGGAAAAGGATGGGTGAACCCGAGCCTGAGTATCTCGCACTCCAGATAGCCCGCGTCGGCCAGGTCCTTGATGTAGTTGTAGGCCACCCCGGAGGCCATTATCCCAACCTCGGCTCCCCTGTCGCCCGCGGCATGATTCAGCGGGCTGGATTCCGCTTCCGCCCTGACCTTTTCCATGACACCCAGAAGATGGATGTGTCTCCTCCTTGCGTTGGCCGGCATCACCACGAAACGGGAGGGGTCTTTGTCGAAGTGTCCCTTCTTCCTCCGGGGGCCCAGGGGTCCGAACTCCACGGGACCGCTCACATGGTTCACACGGGTGGTTGTCCTGACCAGCACGGGCAGTTCGTAGCGCTCGCTGATGTCGAAGGCCAGTCTGGTCATCTCCTTGGCCTCGTTGGGATCGGCCGGTTCCAGCATCGGGATGTTGGCTAGCTGGGCGTAATACCTGTTGTCCTGTTCGTTCTGGCTGGAATGGCAGGAGGGGTCGTCGGCCGAGACGATCACGAGGCCCCCCCTCACACCGGAATGCGCCAGTGTCATGAAGGCGTCGCTGGCCACGTTCAACCCGACGTGCTTCATGAACGTCAGGGTCCGGAGTCCGGATGCGGCGGCCGCCCCGGCGGTCTCCATGGCCACCTTCTCGTTGGTGCTGAACTCGAAATACACCCCCGCCTCCTTGCCTATCTCGAACAGCGTGTTCCCTATCTCCGAGGAGGGCGTACCGGGATATGTGGTGGCGAAATCCAGCCCCGCCTCCAGGGCCCCGCGGACTATGGCCTCGTTGGCCAGCATGAACACCTTTTTCCCGGGTTCGTCCTTCAGTATCTCCTTCAGACTGTCCTTCACACCTTCACACTCCTTCTCCTGGATGATTCATACCGCAAGCGCTGCCTGATGCTGCGTGCCGCAGGCCGGATTACACGGATTGCACGGAGATATATGACCGTTCCATATGAACATTGATCGTTCTATCCTCCCCCGCCCCCGCCTCCCTCTTCCATAGCCGCCAGTTCCCTGGAGAACTCCTCCTTCCGGAGCAGCCTCTCCCAGGCTATGTCCACTTTCCTCTCCACCTCGTCCAGGAAGTCGTCAGGCAGATGGCGGAACCGTCCCTGGAGACGCATGTACTCCCTGACCGGCGTCTTCTTCGGCTTCATGGAGATCTTATAGACACCATTCTCATACTCGTAAAGGGGGAAAACGTGGGAGGTGACGGCCATCTTGGCGATCTCCACGGCCTTCCCCGGGTCCATCTTCCATCCCGTGGGACAGGGAGCGAACACCTGGATGAACCTCGGGCCGATGATATCCCTCGCCTTCTGGAACTTCCTTATCATATCCTCCGGATATCCGATACTAGCCGTGGCCGCATACGCCGGCTCGTGGGCTATGACGATCTCCATCATGTTCTTCTTCGGCGTCGCCTCCCAGTGATGGAGCTTTCCCACGGGCGTGGTGGTGGTCCAGGCCCCCTCCGGGGTGGAAGAGGAACGCTGGATACCGGTGTTCATGTAGGCCTCGTTGTCGTACATCACGTAGAGGACGTTGTCACGTCTCTCCAGCATGCCGCTCAACGCCTGGATACCGATATCCGCGGTGCCGCCGTCCCCCGCCCACCCCATCACCGTCACATCCTTTATGCCCTTGGCATCCAGACCGGCCCTTATGCCCGCTATGCTGGCGCCGGTGGTCTCGAAGGCCGTGTTAAGCAGCGGCACGGCCAGGTTCCTGGACGGCCAGACCCCGGGGATGACCGCCCAGCAGCAGGCGGGGATGCTCACGATGGTGCGTTTGCCCAGAGCCTTGAGGGCGTACCGCATGGCAAGGGCGGCCCCGCAGCCCTGGCAGGCCACGTGGCCGGACCTCATGTACTCCTCTTCGGGTATGGTGAGCCTGACCGTCTTCTGTCCTTCTCCGCTCATCCTCTCACCTCCTGGCCGCCCACAAGGCCGACGAACCGCTGCTCCACATCCACCCGTTTGGAGGTCAGACACCGCTTCATGTCCTTATAGACGTCCTTGATATCCTTCACCGTTATGTCCCTGCCCCCCAGCCCTATGATGTAGTCCTTCATCAGCGGC
>JAGHBH010000104.1 GCA_021161085.1 Thermoplasmata archaeon
AGTTCCTCTTCACCCAGGCACCCGCCGGACCCAGGGAGAGCCCACTGCGAGCATCTGAACTACGGCCAGTACCCCGTCTATCTACCATATGGCTCACCATTTTGCGGGGGAGGATACAGGTTTCCTTATTAAAGGTTTCCCGGACAAACGGCCAACAATGTCCTTCAGCTCTTCCCAGGAGGACGCCACCTCATCCGCCCCCGCCTCCACGAGATCCGCTTCGGATGCCAGCCCCCAGAGGACCCCCACGGTGTAGACCCCGGCATCACGGCCGGCCATGATGTCCTGGGGCGAATCGCCCACCGCCACAGCCTCGGAGGGAGAAACGGCCAGCTCCATCAACACCCTCAGGACATGGATGCCGCTGGGCTTGGGGCTGGACACACCATCGTAGCCCACCACGGAGGAGAAGAGATGCCGGAGGCCGAGACCGGAAAGCACGATATCCGCCGAATCCGTGCGGCGCATGGTGAACAAACCCAGGGATATGCCGGCACGCCTCCACTCCTCCAGGGTCTCCATGGCTCCGGGGAACACCTCGGTGTCCTGCATGAAGGTGGAATACTGTATCTCCCTGAATACCTCCAGAGCCTCCTCCAGCCGCTCCTCCTCCACCTGCGTCCCCAGGATGTCCACCAGGGAAAAGCCGTTCATCCTCACCAGTTCGTCGAACCCCAACGGCCGGTAGCCCATCCTCTCCAGGGTCTCGTTGATGGATCGCACGATGCTGGCCACGGCATGGATTATGGTACCGTCCATGTCAAGAACGACCGCACGCACATGTCCGCTCTCCACGGTGCCCACTCTCCGCACATGTCCGCTCTCCGTGCCGTCCATTCTCCGCATCATCCGTCATCAATTGTCCTCGGGCCCGTTATGCCAGGGGTCGAACGAGCCGGCCCCGGGGGAGGGGGAATAGGGCCGGAACGCCGGATCGCCGTAGCATGCGAACATGGTCACCTCCTTCCAGTCAGCCCTTCCGTTGGCAGGCTCGAAGGGAGAGACCAGGGAATCCTTGTTGGGGTTGTGGATATACCTGTTCTCCGCCCACTGGTGAGCCTTCCCGATGGTGCCGTGCTCTTCTTCGTGGTTGATGATGCCGTCCAGCGTGAACCCGTACCAGCAGTTGTTGAGGTCCCAATGGCCGTTCCCGGTGATGAGCACCCCGGTGTCCTTGATGTCCTGACCGAGGTTGCTGAAGCTCACCTCGGTGGCTGCCACCAGGCCCACGGCCCCGGAATAGAGGTAGTGGGTGGCCCACAGCTTCTCCATGTCCACCGGTTGGCCCCACCAGTGGCAGCCGTGTATCTTGGCGTTCTCGCAGGAGACTAGTATCCCCACCTGGGGGGGCAGGTTGTACAGCACCACCGAGGGAGAATTTTCATACTCTTCATACCTTTCGAGGTCGTTTCCCTCCAGCCTGGACTTGCTCAGCGGGTCCGTGGGAGTCTCCGGTTTATAGACATAGAAAGTTGCATGCCAACTCCCGTGACCCCTATACGTGACTATGGCACTGGACTCCATCACCGGCCGCCAGTCCTCCTGGGCCCGGGTCTCGGACAGGGGGGCGGTGGTTCCGCTGGTCTGGAAATAATCCACCCTGAAACCCTCATCCTTGAAGTCCACGACAGCGAACCTTCCGGGGTCCATCTGCCGACGCCGGTCCGCCACCTCGAAGCCGTTCCACACCGACGCCTGCGTCCGCCAGTTCCTCTCCTCCGTGCCCGTGGTGAGCTCGGCGGTCACGGTCTTCACGTAATAGTCGTAACCGAGGGTCCTGGCTATCATCATGCTGGCTCCCGCCAGGTTGACGTTGATTATCCTTCCCACGGCGGCGGTCATGGTGTAGATGTCGTCCGTGAGGAAACCGAACATGCTGTCGGAGGAGACCAGACCGTCGCCCTCGGCACTACCGGGGTCGGAAGAGGTCTCGTCCGGCAGTTCGAACTGCGGCACAGCCTCGGCACTGCCGACCAGACACACATACTCCACGGGACCGTGTTCGGCGTTGATCTCCCGGAGTTTGAGCAGGGTGCCTATGGCCCTGGCGTTGAGCTGGGTGTCCATGTATCCTATCTCCTCGGTGCTCTCGTTCACATCCGTCAGCACCCAGGCGTCGTGATATGCCGCCAGCTGGACCGCCATGAGCGAGAGGGAGGGCACGTGGAAAGACGCATTGTACGGCTGGGGCTGGGCCAGGGCGTCACCGTTGTTGTCCTTGTACGTCGTCCCGTTGGTGTAGAACACCTCCGGTCCCTGCCAGTCGTCAGGGTTAGTCACTATAACATAGCTGGCGTTCACCCCCTCCTTCTCCAGCTCCATCCACACCTCCTCCTGGGAGGTGAAGGTGGAGGGTCCCACCACCAGCTTCTCACCCCGGAGATGGGCGAGAGGAGCGGCCCAGAGAGCCTCCTCGTAGGACGCCACGGTGATGAAACCGCTGAACCCCGTGAGGCCAAGCAGGGTCTCCTCGGTGAGACGCACCACCTCCACATCGCCCAGCGAGGCCAGGCGGGGCGGGACGGTGTCGTTCTCACCGAAGGTGAAATATATCTTCGGCCAGGAGGCAACGCTCATGTTCTCCACCGTGGCCTTCTGATGCCAGTTTATGTCATCCCCCTCCAGGAAAAACAGGGGGCTGTACACCTCCCGGACGGCCAGCATGGAGACACCGGCCGCCAAAAGCATCTCCCTCTCGTCGGAGGGCTCGTCCACGAAGATAACACACTCCTCCGGCACGTTCACGGCCGCAACCTCCACCACCACCTCGCCGCCCCTGAAGAGCAGCAGAGAGAGAAGGCCCGCCATCAGCAGGGCCGCAACGCCCACCGCGAACCTCCGCTTCCTGGAGTCGCCAACCGCTCTCTTCAGCACGTCACCATACGCCTGCATCACAACACCTCTTTTCCCACCGCAAATGGGATGTCCGTCGCCATATCAATCCCGGGAATCCTCTCCGGTAACATGATCCACGAGCCTGAGGAAAGCATCCTTCATCTCCTGCACGTCCTTCTCCAGGGCAGAGAGGGTACGGCTGAACTCGCCGTACTTGATGTCCAGATACTCGAACTTCTCGATGGTGGCCGTGTGGAACTCTTCCGTCCTGCCGGCCGAGACGCTTATCCTCGAGGCAAGGTCCTCCCGCGTGGCCTTTATCTCGTCCTTCACGCCGGAAAAGCCCGCATCGATCCTTTCACCCAGGGC
>JAGHBH010000176.1 GCA_021161085.1 Thermoplasmata archaeon
GAGTTTCGTCATATCCGGAGTGGTGGCGTCCATTGTTTCCAATGGGGGCAATGCGGACTACGCCCTCCAGGTTTTCTCCGCAAGCCTCTCCGTGGGTCTCTCCACCCTTCTGATGGTGGTCACGGACACCGAGCATCCCCCAGCCGGCGGGACGGCGATATGGGTGGCCGTTTACGGGTGGAACAACATGGAGGTGTTCTTCATAATCGCCACCGCCGTTCTCCTGGCCGCCATAGGGCGGCTGCTTGAAGGCCGACTGATGGACCTCGTCTGATGTGCTCTTTGATGCACAACCGGTCGTGAATTGTGTTGTGGATTTTTATATACTACCTCTGCATAAGGGGGCTTTCATGAGGAGATGAAGGCGATGCTGGTCTCCGACCCTCTGCTGGTCATAGGAATAGCCCTCTGCGCGGGCTTTCTCGGACAGAGGCTGTTCAAGAGACTCGGAATACCCCAGGTGGTGGGCGGCATCGTCGTGGGCCTGTTCCTGGGGGTGTCCATGGGCCCGTACGCTCTTATAGACAGAGAGATGCTGGACGCCTTCGAACCCCTCATCGTTCTGGCGCTGTGTTTCATAGGGTTCAACATAGGGGGAGAGCTGAAGTTCGACGTGCTCAAGAGCCTGGGAAAGACCGTGGTGTCCATACTTCTGGCGGAAGCGTTGGGGGCCTTCCTCCTGGTCACCCTCGTCTCGTATGTCATACTGCATGACCACCTTCTCGCCCTGGTGTTCGGAGCCCTGGCCTCCGCCACCGCTCCCGCGGCCACGACGGATGTTCTGGCGGAGTACAAGGCCAAGGGGCCCCTCACGATAACTCTCCTGGCCATAGTGGGCATGGATGATGTTGTCGGCCTGATCCTCTACGGATTCGTATCCGGCCTGGTGGAGGCGCATCTGACCCATGCCGCTCTCTCCATCGCAACGGTTCTCGTAGGCCCGGGAACTGTCATTCTGAGTTCCCTCGGTGTCGGAGCTATCGTCGGATGGGGGATGACCCGGGTACTATCAAGAGCCAACAGCAGGGTGGAGATTCTGGTGCCGCTGGTGGGAGGCATCGTCCTCATCGCAGGCATCTCGGAGGCCTTCAACCTGTCGGAGATACTGGCAAGCATGGCAGGGGGGATAATGCTGGCCAACCTTCTATCTTCCCGGCGGGGCGAGATGGCCTTCGATACCCTTAGCGATTTCACACCCCCATTCTTCGTACTCTTCTTTGTTCTGGTGGGAGCCCGGCTACGGGTGGAGACCCTTCTCATCCCCTCCGTGGCCGTCCTCGCCGGAGCCTACATAGCCGCCAGGTCATTCGGAAAGATCGGAGGAAGCTGGCTTGGAGCCAAGGTTTCCCATGCTCCCGACACCGTGAGACGCTATCTGGGTCTCTGTCTGTTCTCCCAGGCTGGGGTCGCCGTGGGCCTGGCCTTCGCATTCTACAGGAAATTCTCCGAATACGGCGGCCCGGAGGCGGCCTCCATGGGCCATCTCGTCATAACGGTCATAGCCGCCACCACCCTGGTGGTCCAGCTCATAGGGCCACCCTTCGTCAAATACGCCATAACCCGGGCAGGAGAAGTGGGAAAGGCCTCGAAATACGCGGAGGACGTCATGATAGAGAGCGGCCGCTCCTGTTAAAAAGCGTTGGAAGTGTCGCTGGAAGTGAAATACCGGGCCCTATCCCGCCACCTCTGGCAACCCTCGGCCCTCAGGCGCCGTCATTCCGCGCCCCCATCTCTATGTCCTCTCCGCCAGGATTATTCTTATCTTATCCGCTAGGTCCTCGCCCCGGTCGGCGATGTCCTCCAGGCCCAGTATTATCTCCCTTATGAGGAAGAACTTGGAGGGATTGTATGTCTTTCCCTCCTTCATCAGAGCCACCATGGTCTCATAGTAGAGGTGGTCAACCTGGTTCTCCATGTCAGCCGCACCGTTGCATATCTCCGTGACCTGCAGGGGATCCTCGGCCAGGGTGAGAAGAGCCTTTTTCAGCAGCCCTATCTCCATGGCTATGCTCTTCGCCATCTCCTGCATACCCCTCTCTATGCTCTCCGGCAGGCTGCTTACATCTATCTCCCCGGCCGACAACATGCTGAGAGTATAGGCGACGGTCTCCACGGCGCTTATTATCTTCTCCGATGCAACCATCAGCTCCAGGAGGTCCGCCCGGTTCTCCGGGGAAAACCTGGAACCGGAGAGCTTCTTAACCTCCGCCCGGATGACCAGATCCGCCTCCCGTTTGAGGGAGAAAACCCTCTCCATTTTCTTGGCCACTTGGACAGCGTCTCCACTTACGATCATATCTATAGCCTCGCGGACTATCTCCACACCCTCGGATATCGCAGAAGCATGCCTGCTGAGGGCTGAATACACCTCTTCCTCCCTGTAAACCTTCATCATCTTGGAAAGCCTCATGGATTGGAAAAAAACAAAGGAGTATAAAAAGCCTCCCGCTGTCCCCTCCCCTACCGGTCAAGCAATCTTGTTCTCACACTTAAACACCCCCGCCATACTCACTCATCAATATATAATGCATCAGTA
>JAGHBH010000111.1 GCA_021161085.1 Thermoplasmata archaeon
CCCCATATCCGGCAGGGTAAATAGATTTTTTATATCCCGCCGCTCTACCCCCGCCCATGGTGCCGTCCCCCGAGGAGAGGAGAAGGGATGCGGACCCCTTCCTGTACGCCCACAGGCACAGGGACGATATAGTGTGGATGAGCCAGAACACCAACCAGCTGCCCACCGACCCCCGGATAGAGGAGGCGATAATGGAGGCCGTCCGCACCAAGGAATACAATCTCTACCCCCACGCCAGGGGAGTGGAGGGACTCACCGAGGCACTGCTGGCGGATATCGGAGCGCCGGACGACTACCGGTGTCTGGTGACCAACGGGGCAATAGAAGCGCTGTACATACTCACCAGGGCGTTCCTCTCCAAGGGCGAGGAGGTCATCTGCACCAACCCCAGCTTCATGCCCATACACCACCAGATACGCCTCTGCGGAGCCCGTCCGGTGGAGCTCCCTGTCTACGGAGAGCCTTACAAACTGTCGCCCGAGAGAGCGGCGGAGGCCGTCACCCCCAAGACCAAGGCACTCCTCCTGATAGACCCGCTCAACCCCCTGGGGACCGAGTACACGCCGGAGGAGGTGAGGGGCTTCTGCGACCTGGCGGAGGACCACGACCTGCTCCTCGTCCACGATATCACCTACAAGGATTTCGCCTTCAGCCACACCCCCGCCCACGATATCATACCCGAGAGAACCCTGGACGTGTATTCCTTCTCCAAGAACGCCGGTATGGCTGGCATGCGCCTCGGCGCCCTCATGGGCCCCCCCGGGCTGATGGAGCGGGCGGTGGAGTACAACACCAACGTCCTGAGCGCCAACATCCTGGCCCAGCGGGGCGGTCTGGCGGCCCTTAGGACCAAGGAGGACTGGATGCCCCGGGTGGTCTCCCAGGCCAGGCGGAACCAGGAGATGATAAGGGAGGTGGTGGAGGGCGTGGAGGGCTGCTTCCTCCCGGTGTACCCATCCAGCACCAACATGTTCGTGATAGACATCTCCGGCACGGGGGTGGACCCCACCATGCTCCAGGACGAGATGCTCTACAACCACCACGTCTTCATAAGGGACGGACGGTACGTCTCCAGGGAGTTCGGCGAGAACTTCGTGAGGGTCAGCTTCACGATACCCGAGGAGGGGATAAGACGGTTTGCCAGGGCGTTCCCCGAGGCCGTGGAGAAGCTCAGAAAATAAGGCCCGCTTTTTCATCCCTGGGAGGCCGGCTGGTAGATTATGGCCTGTACGGTGAAGGAGTCGTGGAAACCCACCATGTCGTTTCCCATGCCCTCCGCCTCCACCTTCAGATGCCATGTCCCCGGTGAGGGATACTGTATTCTCGGCAGCCTGACCGTGTGGGGGGTGGTCTTGTTGAAGCTGTAGGTGTAGAACATCTCGTTGTCGGGGGTGAAGAGGGTGACGTTCACCACCCGCTCCATATCCAGCATTTCCAGCAGTTCGCTGAGGTTAGTATCGGATGGCAACTCCGGTATCTCCACCTTCACCCTCACATCAATATACTGGCTGCCGTTGCGGACCTCCAGCGGCACGACGGTGGAGAACTGGAGGGATTCGGGGTCGGTGGTGGTGACAAAGGTGTGCTCTATGGTCACGTTGTCGTATTCGTAGACCACCACCGTGTGAGACGGCGGGACGATCATGTCCCTCACGGTCTCTATGTCAACGCATCCGGCGGAGGATAGAACGACGGAGAGCAGGATGAGGCCGACCAGGGGATGCCACCGCATGCGCGGGGGATGGATGGCAAACGATAAAAGGATTTCCCGGCCGTTAATCTTATCTACCCCTTCCATTGTGCGGGTATCGGAGGCATGTGCGTGGCCTACAAGGTGTTCAGAGTGGAAGCGGAAAAGAACATGGTGATAGCGAAGGTGTCCAAGGACGATCTGGTGGGGAGGCAGAGCATAGTGGTCCGGGAGAGCCAGGCCCTGGGCATGGAGCCCGGGTGGAAGTTTCTGCTGATCGAAGGAAGCGAGGAAGGGGTGTCCAGAGCGGCCGAACTGATGAAGGAGAACGGGGTCTCTCCATACGAGAAAGGGGAGGAGGTGTACAGGAAGATAAAGGAAGAGGAGGACAACGCCGCCGGCGGAATGGGAATGATATTCGGCTAATGATATTCGGCTGAAAGGTTATATATGAGAACGGGGAGGAGGCGGGAGGAGAGAAGGTATGGAGCAGTCCGCAGGAGTTGAATGAAATGGGAATAATAGGCGAAGATGACAAGAAGGAGATAGAGAAAATATTCAACGAGAACCTGGCCGACCCGGTCACGCTGGTTGTGTTCGTTGATGACAAGGCGTGCCGTTACTGTGAGGAGACCAGGCAGATATGCGAGGAGCTGGGGGAGACCAGTTCCAAGATAACGGTTGAGGTGTACAACCTGACAAAGGATGTGGAGGCCGCCGGAAAATATGGCATAGAGCGGGCTCCCGCCATCGCCATCATCGGAAAGGAGGATTACGGCGTCAGGTACTATGGCATACCGGCGGGATACGAGTTCACCTCCGTGGTGGAGGATATAATAGACATCTCCAGGGGGACCACTGACCTGAAGGACAAGACCAAGGAAAAACTGACCTCCCTGGACAGGGACATACACATCCAGGTCTTCGTGACCCCCTCATGTCCCTACTGTCCCATGGCGGTGCGCACCGCCCACAAGATGGCCATAGAATCCCCCAGGATAAGGGCGGATATGGTGGAGGCCACGGAGTTTCCGGACCTGTCCAGCTACTACGAGGTCATGGCCGTCCCTAAGATAATAATCAACGAGGACACCAGGTTCGAGGGCGCTCTGCCGGAGAAGTTGTTCCTGGACAAGGTCCTCTCGGCGTGAGACGGCCCTGAACCCCTCTCCTTCGGCTGTGAGCCCGCATTCTTCCCCCCTCCCATCCCGTTTTATAGGTGTTTCTCTATGGCCCGCCTCAGGTGGGGATAGGGGAGGGCGCCAACCACCCTGTCAGCCAGATGCCCGTTCTTGAAGAACAGCAGGGTAGGTATGCTCCTTATTCCGTAGGCAGCCGCTGTCCTATGGTTCTCGTCCACGTTGAGCTTGCCGAACACCACCCGTCCGGCCAGGTCCTTGGCCAGGCGGTCTATGGTGGGGGCTACCATGCGGCAGGGTCCGCACCAGGGAGCCCAGCAGTCGAGGACGACGAAAGGATATCTGGATAGGGTATCCTGCAGGTTCGCGTCCGTGACGATGACTGATTTGGACGGGTAGCCGGTATCGCTTTCCCCGCCGCTGTTCCGGGACATCATCTGTTCCAGCATCCTTCTCTTTATCGCTTCCAGTTCGTCGTCTCCCATGGGGCTGCCTCCTTTTGAAGGTGATAGAGTTATGGGGTGTTCATTAACGTGCACAACCGTATGTGTGGGGGTTCTTTACCTTTTCGCCGTTCATGTGCGACCGGGGAAACCTCTTTCTCCTACAACGGTTTAGCCCCCGCTGATGGCGGAAGAGCGGAACGGGGGAAAAGGGGTCTTCGCCCTCATGGGCACGGTGCTGTCAACATCAGCCTGGCTGTTCTTCACCCTGGAGATGATTCTACTCGTGGCCAGCCTCTCCTTCGTACCCCCTCTCCTGGCGGGAGATCACGGTTACCTGTTTCTGGTGACCCCCTACGTCGTACCCATCCTATCCCTCTCGGGCGGCATCCTGGCATGCTATTACATCCTGGTGGTGGTGTGTGCCCTCCTCTCCTTCCTTCTCTACGGCAGGATGTATCTCTGGCCAAGACCTCGGCAGGAGAAAGGCCGTCCATCCCCGAGGCTGCAGAAGGAGGCCGGCCTTGTCCCCGGAGTCGTGGGGGTGGCCGTCTTCACCTCGACACTCTGGTACGGTGTGGTATGGCTGGCCGGGGGAAAACCATCCATACCCCCCATAGGAGACATGCCCCTCTACAGACAGTATTTCCTCCTGGCCAGTGCCGGTTTCTGGGAAGAGATAGCGGTCCGTGGGTTCTACGTCGTTCTCCCCGGGGCGCTGGCCACCGCCGTTTACAGATATCGGCTCCCCGGAAAGAAGAGGAGTGTTCTGGAGGTACTCCGCCGGGGAGGTGATGGGCCTTTCCTGGTGGACCCCCGGATCCTCCGCCGTATAGGACTCTACACACCCCTTCTGCTGGTATCTGCCATCATGTTCTCCCTGGCCCACGCCCTGGGAGGGTGGGACCTGTACAAGATACCCCCGACGTTCATAACGGGCCTCCTCTTCGGCTACCTCGCTATTGAACGGGGCCTTCACGTTTCCATCCTGTCACACACGCTGGTGAACCTCATCTCCCTTCCCCTCCTTCTCGGCGGGAGAGGTTCCGCCGCCGGTATGGTTGTCTCGGCAGCGGGCTTCATCATCCTGCTGGCCATGGGGATGTTCACGTCCACGTCCTGGGTTCTGGGCAGGTTCGTCCGGAGACTGGAGGGAAAGGAAAGGAGCCCCGGAGGAGACGGCAGGTAGGGGGAAAAATAGTTCAACCCCTCGGCTAATATGGGTACGGTGATGGGTCGGATGCCCCTGCTGTCTCTCCCATATGAAAAGGAATGGATCGCTGTCATCCAGCATCATATACGAGCCGCCGTGGAGCGCACAGGAACGGAGGGTGTTGTCCTTGGTGTCAGCGGCGGCCTGGACTCCGCCGTGGTTCTCTGCCTGGCCGTGGAAGCCCTGGGACCGGAGGGGGTCACCGCCCTCATCATGCCGTCCTCTAACACGCCACCGGGGGATACCGAGGATGCCATCTCCCTCTGCAGCCGCCTGGGCGTCGGGGCGGAACGTTTGGACATAGACCCGCTGATCTCGTCTTTCCTGGACATCCTGGAGAAAGGAGGAGGTGTAGAGGAGAAGCCCATGGCGGTGGCCAACCTGCACGCCAGGATAAGGATGATACTGCTCTACCACCACGCCAACTCCCAAGGCCTCCTGGTGTCCGGGACCAGCAACAAGAGCGAACTTTTGGTGGGCTATTTCACCAAGTACGGAGACGGGGGTGCGGACATCCTGCCCATAGGCGACCTCTACAAGACCCAGGTCAGGAAGATGGCCGCCGATCTGGGGGTTCCGGAGGGCATACTGAAAAAGAGACCCACCGCCGGCCTGCTGCCCGACCAGTACGACGAGGAGGAACTTGGCATAACCTATGATCTCATGGACCCCATACTCTACGGAATAGAACTGGGGTTGGGAGACGAGGAGATAGCGGATTCCCTGCCTTCTCCCCTGGAGACGGACCCCGAGACGGTGGCCCGGGTGAGGCGTATGGTATATAGAAGCGCCCACAAGCGGGGTATAGGCTACGTTCCCAAGATGGGCTTCCGCACCGTGGGAATAGACTGGCGTGAGGACCCCACCTGGTAAAACACCGGGGGGCCAGTTGGCATCCGGAAGAGAGGGCGGAAGGGGGCGCCCAAAGGATTTATCTACACCATCACATACGGTCCGCGGGAGAGAGGATATGCCCGTATATCCAGACGAATTGATAGAGAGACTGGAAAGGCAGGCGAACATCAACAGACAGCACATAGTGAGGATGATATACAAGGCCGGCTCAGGCCACCCTGGCGGCTCCCTTTCCGCCATAGACATCCTCACCGCCCTGTATTTCCACGCTATGAAACACGACCCCGGGAATCCCCGGTGGGAGGAGAGGGACCGCTTCGTTCTCAGCAAGGGCCACGCCGCCCCCGCCCTCTACGCCGTCCTGGCGGAGAGCGGGTATTTTCCCGTGGAGGAACTGGACACCCTCAGAAGGCTGGGCAGCAGGCTGCAGGGACACCCTGACATGCACAAGACGCCGGGCGTGGAGGTGTCCACGGGGTCCCTGGGTCAGGGTCTGAGCGTTGCCATAGGGATGGCCCTGGCCGCCAAACTGGACAGGCGGTTGTACCGGATATACTGTCTCGTGGGGGACGGAGAACTCCAGGAGGGGGCCGTGTGGGAGGCTTTCATGAGCGGCGCCCACTACCGGTTGGACAACCTCACGGTCTTCGTTGACCGGAACCAGCTCCAGATAGACGGCCCCACGGAGAGGGTGATGGGCATAGAACCCCTGGAGGCGAAGCTCAAGGCCTTCGGCTGGCACGTCATACAGATACACGGCCACGATTTCAGGGAGATACTGGCGGCCATAGACGAGGCAAAGTGGTTCGTTGGCAAACCCACGGCGGTCATCGCCCACACTATAAAAGGGAAGGGGGTGTCCTTCATGGAGGGTGCGGTGGGATTCCACGGAAAGGCCCCCAACAAGAGCGAATACGAGCTGGCCATGAGGGAATTGAAGGAGGAGGCGAGGCGGCTGGAG
>JAGHBH010000102.1 GCA_021161085.1 Thermoplasmata archaeon
GAACCGCCGCCGGTATGCCCACATCCCTGGCAACCGTTTCCAACGGCATGCTATCCATCTCCCCTCCGGCGAACTGGAACGGAGATACCGAGATAACTGTGACGGCCACGGACGGCGAATACACGGCGAACAGCACCATCCTCATACACATACTTCCGGTGAACGACCCGGTATCCGTGATGAAGAAGCCCGGACCCTTGGCCATCCCTCAGGGCAACTCCGTATCCATAAACCTGAGCCAGTATTTCAGTGACCCTGACAGCGTGCTGACCTACACGGCCAACAGCGTTGTGCTGGACATAACCATCAACGGAGATATCCTCACGGTTTCTGCGCCCAAGTCCTATTCCGGCCCCGCTTCCTTCACCGTTACCGCCACGGATGGACAGACCAAAGAAACCCTGGCCTTCAAGGTCCAGGTCGAGGCCGAGGCTGCCGGATCCGAGATACCAGCCTCCGGGGGGTCTGGAAGCATGATCGGGGTAATGGCAGCCGGTGTGCTGATGGCCGTGGCAGTTGGAGCGATCGCCTGGCTGCTCCTCCAGCAGAGAAGAGCTACATCCGAGAGGACGACGGTGGCTTAGAAAAACCAGCCGACCTAGCAAGACCTCAACCCCCTTCCCCTTATTTTTTTTCATTCTTCTAGAATGAATGTCCTTTATCGGATGCTCTAGAGGGATGCTCTAGAGGGGCGACATTCACTGCTCGAGATGGGGGCCGGAATGGTATCGAATTTGATTATCACCTATGATTATCCATTCTTATTCTCATTTTTTGTCCTGGCGCCGCTTATTTATTTTATCGTGAGGTGGAAAGAAGAGGTGGGGATAGCCTTGAACGTGAGACCGACGCCCAAGCCTGTACTGGAAGAAGAGGACGACCGGACACCCAGAACGGTCTCCGACAAACTGGACTGGTATGACAGGGAGATAAAGAAAAGGCCGAAAGACCTGGGCCTCAGGTACGGAAAAGCGAAACTCCTGATCTCCAGGGAAAGGTGGGAGGAGGCCAGAGAGGAACTGGAGGAGATAGTGAAAATAGACGCGGACCATGAGAAGGCCTGGGAATCCCTCATCCTGGTGTGCCAGATACTCGGAGACCACGAGAGGGTGCTGGAGGCCCAGAAGCATCTGGAAAAGGAGAGGCCTGACGACCCCGAGCTGCTGTGCAGCAGGGGAAAGACCCTTCTAATACTCGGCGAGTATGATGAGGCCAAGAGCGTATATGAAAAGGCTCTCTCCATAGACCCGTTGTTCAGGGAGGCCTGGCTGGGGAAGGCCGAGGCCGAAAGACGCAAGGCCGAGGTTCGACTCCCCCATGAACCGGCTCCGGAGATAGGAGAGGAAACCGCCAGGGAGGTCTCGGCGGCCTACGACCGGGTGCTGGAGATGGACCCCACAGACACCAGAGCACTGGTGGGCAGATCCTCATGGGACCTCCTCCAGGGGAGAGTGGAGGATGCTCTGGAAAAGGTGGACCGAGCGGTGAACATAGACCCTTCGTCCCCTATAGTGTGGGAGAGAAAGGCCGCTGTCTTGGAAGCCATGGGGGAAAAGGAAGAGGCGGAGGCGTTGTACAAAAAAGCGGTCCGGATGCCCCTGAGGGCGGAGGAGGCAGGAGACCCGCTGAATCATCTCTACCTGGGTAGGGCATGGGAGAGAACGGGGGACAGAAACCAGGCCCTAAGATGCTTCGAAAGAATACTGGAAATAGACAGAAACAACCAGCTCGCCCTCATGAAAAAGGCGCAGCTCCTTGAGGACATGGGCGAATACCGGAAAGCCCTGGAGACCTACGAGAGGCTTGTCAATCTCAGACCGGACGACCACTACATGTGGTACCTGAAAGGAAACAGCCACAAGATGCTCCAGCAGTTTCCCAAGGCAGTCGAATCCTATGACCGATCCATAACCATCAAACCGGACTTCTCTCCCGCTCTGTATTCAAAGAGCGAGACGCTCTACGAGATGGGGGAATTCGAAGCTGCGCTGGACGCCGTGGACAAACTGCTCTCCCTGGACCCGGAACACGCCAACGGCCGGATGCTGAGGGATGCCATTCACCAGTCCCTCGGAACCGCCGCCAGGGATACAGCAGGGGACAAGAGTCGAAGTCGCTCGAATGAGAGACGGCCTAAAAACATCGGCTCCGGTCTCCCCATTGCCTCAGAAGTTGACCTTCCCACCCCCCTTGGATCTACAAAACAGCGGATGAAAACCGAGACCGTGGCCATACCTGCCGGGATCCGTCGAGGGGAGAGAGCGAATATGGGGGCGGAGAGAGGTGTGCCTCTCCTCCAGAGAGCCCGAAAGGCCAGAGAGGAGGGAGATATAGAAAAGGCCAAGGAACACTACCTGGCGATACTCGAATACAACCCCCAATCGCCCGAGGTCTACGAGGAGACCCTGGAATTCCTCCATCAGAACGGGGATTACATCACCTTTCTCTCCACGCTCGAGAGATGCCCCCACAGGAAGATGCCTGGGATACTGAGGATGGAGATAGAAGCGAAAACAGCCATTCTCATGGACGGAATAAGAAGGGGGTTGATGCTCCTGGAGGAGGTCGGGAGACAAAGGGGGGAAGTTGAAGGGCGAAGCATCCCGGGAGACACCGGGGGGGATACGGATGAATGCGGGGGAGAAAGCCCGGAAGGGTATGGGTACGAGACTTCGAGAGATTCTCCCTCAGACATATCCATGGACGCCAAAGAGAGCCCCGGATCCCGGGAGATAATGTCCTCCCCCGGAGAGCTGACGGACCTTCTGAAGAAAATAGAACTCCTCCTGGCAGAGACCCCCGACGACCACATCCTGTGGTACGCCCGGGGAGTGGTTCTCTACAAGATGGAAAAACCCCTCAAGGCCATCCAGTCCTTTCAGAGGGCCATATTCATGGACCCCGGGAACCCGAGATACTGGGAGGCCAAAGGCTATGCTCTCCAGGCGGTGGGAAGGGAGGAAAAGGCTGTGGAA
>JAGHBH010000098.1 GCA_021161085.1 Thermoplasmata archaeon
CAGGAAGACCGCCCATCATCGATGAAAGCCAGCGCATTATCCGGAATATGCGAGGGAAAGTGATGGTCTATCACCACCAGGCCGTCCATATCCCAGACGAAACCGTACTCGCCAAGCATCTCCGGAGAAGAGGCATCCACACACACCACGAGACCGTAATCCCCCACCACCGGAGATTCCACGACATCCAGACCCAGGGAAGAGGCGAGGGTTCTGGCCTGCCTGTTCATTCCCTCGGTGAGGCCGACAACCGCCCCCGGAAACATATAATGGAGAGCCGCCGCAGACCCCAGGGAATCAGGATCGGCGTTCGTATGAACCAGCACCAGAACGCTCTCGACCCCCCGCAGCCTCTCCACTATGGCACGAACTACGTCCCCAAAAGGCCCCTCTCCTCCCAACGGACCGCCAGCGTTCCCGGACATCCCACACCACCGGCAGAAAAGGATGGCACGGACAGCCGCCGTTCTATCCGCCGGCCCCGGGAATATCCTGGAGGGCCGAGGAAATCTCATTCTGGAGGGCCTGATAGGACTCCCTGAGGCTCTTCTCCTGCCTCTCAAGGGTCTTTATCCTCACCTCGAGCATCTCCCTGTCATCCTCGAGCTCCTTCACCAGGCTCTCCCGATCCTCCACCTTGAAGAGAACGCTGCCTGCCTGACGATACACGGGGGCGCCCTCCTTCACCTTCTCCAGCTCTTCCAAGGTATGCTTCACCTCGGACAGCTCTATCTCCATCTGATACCGCTGGGCGGCCACGGACTGGAGCTGCTGCTCCACCTGCTTCATCTGGACGAGCTTGTTCTCTATGTTCTGAGGAAGCCTCATTGCCATCACACATCACCTCTATCTTGTCCTGCAGAGCGCTCCGAGACGACACCCGCAGTTTCCACGGCCGTATGAACCAGACGGATATATGAGTTTATGGCCGCCTGAAGCCCGCCGACCCCCTCGGCGGCCACACGAATCTCCAGGACTGCTCCCGGCGGTTTTTCCCTGAGGGAAACACGCACACGGACGGCCTTGTCCTCCTCTTCCGGCGCCAGAGCGGCGGCGGCCGCACGGGCCGTCCCCTCGTCCAGAGAGAAGGACAGGACGGCCTCGTGGGAAAACGACGTCATCTGGCCTTTACCACCTTCTTCATGTTCGGCCTTTCCTTGATGAAAATCTTGAACCCACAGCGGTCGCACTGGACCCCCACGATCCCTATGTCCGTCTTTATGGGCTCCTTGCATCTGGCACATCGGTACATCTACACCTCACCTCCCTCGGCGCCGCTCTCGGCTATCCTGCCGAATCCACGGGTCTTCGGAGAATAGGCCCCCGCTGCGAAGGTATAACCGCAGTGGCAGCACTTCCATATGCCCGCTTTGTGCCTTCTCACGGAAACATGATGACATCTGGGACAGGGATGCCTCTGGCGCAGGGTGCTGTCTATGGCCTTCAGCCTGTAGCGTACACGGACACCGTATCTGGGCCCCAGCCTTCCCGCCGAGCCCACCTTCTTGGTTCTCCGGGACATCCTGATACCTCCTTGAGTATATAGCCAATCAGCGTGGAACAGGGACGCCGGCCTCCTCCGCAGCCTCGAAGAGGAGACGCCTGCGTTCGTCGCCCAAAACCCCCGCCGTTCTTATAATTTTCCCGACCTCCTCCCTGGTGAAACCACCGGAGAGCCCTTTCTGCATGGCCCTCACCGCACCGTTCTCGTCTACGCCCACGGTCAACCGGGCGTCGGCCAGATGCTCCTCGTCCAGATTGGGGTCGAACACTATGGAGTCTCCGATCTTGGCGGCCGTTATGGACACCGGGAAACACCGGACCGGCAGAGGCTTGTCCTCGGCCCCCTCCTCCATCCTGGAATACGGTATCTTGGCGGACATGAGCGCCGCCAGCGCCCCTATCTCCGCGGCGTCAAAGAGATTGCCATCGTAATCCACCGGCTGGATGTCTATGAAGAGCATCCACACCTCTTCCCCAGGAGTGATGCACAGGGAATCGAAATCCACGGCACCGCTCTCCCTTATCGCCCTGTCCGTCACCCTGGCCAGCTCTATGGCGTCCTCCCTGGGAGGCCCGGTCTCGAAATTGGGGGCGGCTATGGGGGAGAGCTCGGCGTTGGTTGACAGCACACCGGACTCCGGACTGTCCGGATAGGGTGTGCCCACGCCCATCTTGACGCCCACGATCACATCGGTCTTACCTATCTGCACCCTGGCGGAGCCCTCCGCGCTCCCGGTCACGTTGAACTGGATGTTTATCGACCTGCTCTCATCCAGCCTGCGGCCGTCCATCCTCTCACCCTTCGCCAGAATGCTGGCTATATACTCCTTCCTCAGGCGGGACACTATCTCCCTCCTCATCTACACCACCTCCTCTTCCGCCAGACGCTCATACTTTTTCCAGAGCGCCTCCTTCTGTATTTCATATATATCATAACACGCCTTTATCGCCATATCCATCGCCTCGTCTATCTCATCAAGGGTCATGTGGCCGTCCATCTGCATCAGCACTATCTCCCCGGTCTTGGGCACTATGGCGATGGGCATATCCGCCTGGCCGAAGTTGTCCTCCTCCTTGACGAGATCCAGCACCACCTGATCCTCCACCTTCCCCGCAGCACACGCCGCCACGAGATCCCTCATGGGAATGCCCGCATCGGCCACGGCCACGGACGCGGCTGTCAGGGCGGCACATCTGGTGCCCGCACTGGCCTGGAGCACGGTCACATACACATCTATGGTGGTTCTGGGAAACTGCTCCACGAAGATGACATTCTCCAGCGCCTCGGCGCTTATCTTAGATATCTCCGTAGACCTCCTGTCCGGCCCGGGCCTCTTCCTGTCGTCCACGGAGAAAGGAGCCATGGCATAATAGTACTGGACTATGGCCCTGTTCGTCTCCTGCAGATGCTTGGGATGCACCTCCCTGGGACCGTAAACAGCGGCGATCACCTTGTTATCCCCCCACTCCAGATAGGCCGAACCGTCGGCCCTCTTCAAAACACCGGCCTCTATTCTAACCGGCCGCATCTCGTCCCTGCGGCGGCCGTCTATCCTGATACCGTTCTCATCTATCAACCTTATATCGGATTTTCCACCCATACACTTCACCTTCCAACAACAAACTCCATCATCACATGCACGCTCACACTACCGCCCGCCATCCTCGCCCCCGTCGCTCTCCTTTGCGGAAGAAGAGAGCTCGGCCATCCGGGACTCCAGGAACTCCTTGACACGCTCGGTCAGCCCGAAAGCATGGGCCTCCCGCTCTATCAGCCCCACGGCCTCCGCCGCCACAACCATCGCGTCCGGCTCGCCGTCGATCCATATCCTGCCGTTCTGACCGACGAACATACGACAGTGGGTGAGATTCTTCAGCATGGATATCATGCTCCCACCCTTCCCTATCATCCTGGGAACCTTGGACGGGGTGACTTCCACCAGAAAGCCCGTGTTGAGTCTCCGCTGTCCCTGGGTCAGCATGCTCACCTGGACGTGCTTCACCTCGTCCACGTTGGACACGGTCACCAGCACCGTGTCGCCGATGTTGAGATACTTCGCCGTGTCGCCGAACTCCACCTTCCACGGCACCTCGTTCACATGAAGGGGCGCGGGATAGGGCGAGTTTATATCCACCATCCAATACGTGGGGCCCACATCAGTTATTATTCCTATAACCTGGTCCCCCACCTTCGGCATGTACCTCCCGTTTATGGGAATGACGTTCACATACCCTGCACGGACGCTCTTGATGCCCACCTGGGAGGCGTACACCTTGCTGCCCTCACGATACGTTCCCATGCCGGCACGGAGACCCTCGCCAACGAGCTCGCCCGGAAGGACGATCTCCCTGATCCTGGACGAAGAACCCTCGGCCCCTCCACTTTCCTCTCTCTTGTCCACATATGCTTCTTCTTCAGCCATATACACATCTCCTTGACTCAAACCAGACAACACACTCCCACAAGGGACACATGTTGCTCGTCTTCTTTTTCTTCTACAGACCCCCACCCATTCCCTCATTATATATAAAAGTATAGGAGGAAAAAGGAGGAAAAAACAGATACCACAAATCTCCTCCTACCCCAAATCCTTATATATAATATATAGTGTGCCCGCTCCGCCTCCAAAAAACGGACGGCAAGGAAAAGGAGGAAAAAGAATGGTGACCTTTGAGACACTGAAAGCCGAAAAGAAGGACTTCGGGCGGAACAACTTCATAGAAGTCGCCCGGAAGAAAGCCACAACCGAAGACGGGGAGACGGAGTTCATCTCCATCTCGAGAGGATACTATCTCCAGGACGGAACCGAGCGGTTCAAAAAGTCCATAGCCATCCCCGACGACAGCGAGATGAAAAACTTCGTGGCCGAGATGATAAAGAATCTCTGACAGCCGCATACCAACCCCCTTCCCGAATCCCCTTCACCCCGTATTTTCATCCCCGCCCCTGCCCAAAATGAGATTCAGATAGGGCCTCACCTCTATCTCACCCACCATGCCGGAAAAAGAAGAGAGAACATCCAAGACAAGAGAACCGCCGGAA
>JAGHBH010000033.1 GCA_021161085.1 Thermoplasmata archaeon
GCCCTGTCATGGCATCCTCACCCCGGCCCCCGCCCTCCTTTCCGCTCCCGCCACAGCCACATCTACATCTATGTTTACATCTTACATGTAGGTTACATAATCTGGAGAGGTATAAGAACACCGGAGGCGGATTATGATCCGGTGGTCGATGTGACGGAAGGACGTAACCCCGAGACGGAGAAGAAGATAGGCCGTGGAGTGGACAGGGGGATTGATAGGGGGATGAAGAGTTTTCTGAAAAATGGAAAGGTGATGTTCGTTCTGGTCATCCTCTCTCTGGGAGTGCTCGGGGCCTCTCTGGCATACAACTCCGGCGAGATGTACGCCTCCGGCATTCCCTCTATCATAGTGTCCTCCAACGCCATGGCCTCCACCGACGTCCCCTCCAGCCTCTTCGTGGTGGTGGAGAAGAACGGAGAGGGGATGGGAAAGGTTCCCGTCACCGTGGTGGCGGAATCCCTGTCGCCTGAGGGAGAGGCTGTGGAGGAGGTTCTCTATCAGGGGACCACGGGAGAGGGGGGGACGGCAGCGGTGGATTTCACCCCCCAGTACCCGGGTGTCACCACCATAAAGGTATATTCCGAGGGGAGAACCCTGGAAAAAAAGATATACGTGAAAGGGACAGCCGGTGGAAGCGGGGGTGAGGAGACGTCCGAAGGGGCGGAGGGGGGTCTCCGGATGATCCTCTCCACGGACAAGCCTGTCTACAAACCGGGACAGACCATACACACCCGGATCCTGGCCCTGACGTCCAACGGGGTGTACAACGGTTCGGCCGTGTGGAACATCAGAACCCCGGAGGGGGATATCCTGGAGGAGGTGAGCCTGTCTTTCAACGACATGGGCGTGGCATGGCATGATTTCGAGCTGGCCGCGAAACCCGTTCTGGGCGATTACACCATCTCCGTCTCCACAGGTGACAACATCTGGGAGAAGACCGTGGTGGTGGACGAATACGTGCTTCCCAAGTTCGAGATAGAGCTCCACGACCTCAGGGAATGGTATCTGGTCAACGAGAGCATCCACGTGGTGCTGACCGCGGACTATATGTTCGGCAAGCCCGTTAACGGGACGGCAAACGTCACCGTGAAGGCGTACATCCCCTATGCATATTACACAGGCTATGGGGGAGGCGTGGGCTACGCAGAGGGTCCATATGAAAGGGAACCCATGGAATCACCCTATGATACCAGCGGATGGATTACCACGTATTCCTCCACGGTGAGGCTGTACAACGGATCTGCCACCTTGAGCATCTCCCCCCTCTCATCCTATCTAATCTCATATTCTCTCTACACACCCCCGATATACGAACCCTCCTCTCCCTCGCCCCCTCCCTACGATTCCGAGGGCTATTACGATGGGGGCGGAGGTTATGGGGAGAGCCAGGGCCAGCTGGGAGCCAGGTATCCCGTGATAATATCCGTCGAAATCACGGACACGGCGGCTCACAGGGAGGAAAAGAGCTTCACCACCACCGTCGCCACTGACCCCTTCATAATCACGGTCATCCAGGACACCAACGTGCCGGGTTATGATTCCACCTATTATTACATCGTGGAGGATCCCACCGGCGAACCCGTGGCAAACGCCGTCGTTTCCATGTCCCTCACGGAGGATGAGGTCTCGGCCTTCACCGATGATAGGGGTGTGGCGGAGGTCACCTTCACATACTCGGGCGAATATTCCGCTCCGGTGGAGGTCTCCGGGGATGGGGAGACCTCTTCCTTCACCCTCCCCCTGGGTCCCATGGAAGGGAATGTCAAAGTGTCCTCTGATAGGCCTTTTTACCGTGTGGGAGACCAGGCGAGATTCACCGTGTATCCGCCCCCCATGGTTCCGGTGTTCTACGAGATAAGGAGCGGAGGCAGCATTGTGGCCCACGGGGAGTTCAAGGGCGACACGGCGTACGTGACCATCCTGCCGGAGTTCGCCCCGGTGGGGGAGATGAGGGTATATGTCCTCTCGCCGGAGTTCATGACGGACAGCGTTGTGTTCTCCGTGGAGGCCAACGGCGGGCTGCTGGTGGACATGGAGACGGACAAGACCGTGTGCAGTCCGGGAGACCGGGTGGAGATAACCATAACCGCCAGGGACGGGGAGGGGGGTGTGCCCTGTGTTATAGGCCTCTCGGGGGTGGACGCCTCCGTGCTGGAACTGGGAGAGCGATACATGGGAGTGGAGGGCATCCTCTATCCGGATGGGAGCGGCCAGATGGCTGCAATCTCCGGCGTGCTGGCATACGTCTCGGACGATGTGACTCGGGGGGAATCTCTGGTATCCTATGGCAGCACTGGGGGGGAGATGGTCTCCCGGGATGCCATCACACCCTATGAGGTGGCGTCCAACATACCCACCCAGGAGGAAAAAGAGCTGGTGGAAGACCGGGCCGTATCCTCCCTGTGGGGGCTGATGCTTCTTGCAGTTCTGGCTTTCGCCTTCGCTTTCCCTGTGGTGTTGCTATACCGTAATTCCTCCCGGAGGGGAAGGGCTTCTTCAAGAGCGGGCGGCGGGGCCTGGCTCGTGGTTCTGATAGTCTTGCTCGTGGTCGTTCCGGCCGTGGCGGGGAGCGTGGCCTTCCTCATCTTCATAGAGAGCCAGCATACCTGCACCAGCCAGTCACTCTCGATAGAGGGCGGCAACGCCGGGGGCACATGGTGGAACGAATCCGGGGCGGCGATGGGACAGTCCGTTCCCATCGGGGGAGCGTTGATATATCCGGACAGGGATGCTGACGGGATCGGGGAAGAAGGCGGAGAACAGAAGGTATCCCTGGCATACGGGGCCGCCAGTGGAGTGGAGAACATTCGGCTCAGGAAATGGTTCCCGGAGACCTGGATATGGATGCCCTATCTGGAACTCGGAGAGGACGGGTCCACGGTGGTGAACGTCACCGTTCCGGACACCATAACGAGATGGGAGCTGCGGGCAATTGCCTCCGATGCGGTCGGCAGGGTCGGATTCAGCGAGGCGAACATGACCTCCTTCAAGGATTTCTTCATAGAACCCGACCTGCCGTACAGTTTGACGGCCAACGACACCCTGGACATCCGTGTTGGTGTGTACAACTACGGAAAGGAGCGCATAGCCCAGATAAGTGTGGAAGAACCCTCCAACGGCTCCGGCGGCGGGTCCTGGTTCCAGCTTCTGTCCCCCGAGATACAGCAGAAACAGCTGTCCCCAGGAGAGGTGGCCAGCGTCACGTTCACCATACGGGTGCTCAAGAGCGGGAGACACCTTCTGAACCTCACCGCCACCGCAGTGGAGAAGGACAACTCGTCCAGCCGGGCCGCCGACAGGCTCTCCAGGGAGGTTCTCGTCAGACCCTGCGGGGTGGAGAACACCACCTCTTGGTCGGACAAACTACCGGAGAACGGCACAGTGTCTGTGTCCATCTCTCCGTCTCCGGACTCCGTTCCGGGGGAGGGGCTGGTGGAGGTGAAGATACATCCCACCCTGGGCTCCGTGGTGGTGGATGGAGCGGGAGAGTTCATACATCACGTGACGGGATGCGGGGAACAGAGCCTCTCCGGGCTCTCCGTGGACGTGGCCGCCTACAGGAACCTCGAGGACGGACTGAGCGGCGGAGGGAAAGGGAGCCAGGAGGCTGCCGACACCGCTGAAAACACCGTTGAAAAGATGGAGAAATACGAGAGGATGGTGAAGGACGGAATACAGCACGAACTCCAGTATCTGGTCTCCGACCCATCGGGGAACGGACGGGGGATAGTCGTATATCCGACCCCCAACGCCAGGCCGAACCTCTGGCTCACGGCATGGGGTGTGATAACCTTCAATGATGCAGTGGACGCCGGCTTTTACATGGATCAGAGGATTCTGGATGACATGAGACATTTCATAGCCAGCCGGCAGAACGACAACGGCAGCTGGAGTTTCTACAGCTCGCACGGGTTCGCACCGGAGAAGACGACCGCATGCACCGCATACACCGTAAGGGCCCTGTTGATGGCGGGAGAACCCCCGGACTCTGAGCCCATAGTCAGAGCACTCCAGTATCTGGAATCCAGGGATCCCGGGGAGTACGAGGACAACTACACGGCCGCCATAACCCTCCTGGCGTTGAACCTTGCCGGCGACAATGGAGGCCTGAAGACCCTCCTGGAGGAAAAACTGAACTCCAATGTCATCATGGAGAACGGCACGGCCCGCTGGGAGAGCAAGAACTCCCTGACATCCTACTGCTGGAGAGGATCCAGGGAAAAGACAGTGGAGACCACAGCCTACGCCGTCATGGCCCTCCATACGGGCGGCCGATATCCCAGCCTCGTTTCCGCCGGCGTGGATTATCTGCTGAACAACATGGGACGGGGGGGCTTCTATTCCACCCAGGACACGGTAACAGCATTCCAGGCCCTGGCCATGGTCGGCTCCTCCGGGGGATTGAACACGACAGTCTCCGTCATCCTATCCGGCACCTGGGGGTCGAGGACCATAATGGAAGAGAGGATATGGGACGGCAACAGCCACCTGACATTCTTCCGGCAGCTGACGATCTCCGACCTGGAGGGGATGACCGGAGCCGAACCCGGCACCTGGGGGTCTCCCCTATGGCCTCTGAACATCTCCATATCCTCCAGGGGGAGAGGGCAGGTGATATACCAGGTGCTGTTCACCGAATATGTCAAAACCAGCGTCTCATCACCGGACCTGAACTTCACCGTGACAGTCCCGGGGGACACCGCGAACCTCACGGTCGGGGATATCATACCCGTAGAGGTGGCGGTATTATACAAGAGTGAAGGGGAGGGATACAACGATACTCCGGACAACGAAACCTCCGACGATAGGGTGAACATGGACAATATGGTGAACATGATCCTCATATTTCTGGACACCCCGACCGGTTTCTCTCCCGTCACCTCCGATTTCTCCCTCCTCCTGGAAGACCACACCATCTCTTTCTACGAGGTCACATCCACCGGCATCAACGTCTATATCCATCCCCTGTATAAGGGAGAGGAGAGGCGTTTCACCTACCATTTGAAAGCGGAGACACCGGTTAACACCCTGATGGAGGGATGCAGGGCATATGACATGTACGACACTGGCACCGCTACTTTCTCCCCGCCCATACCTCTGGTGGTAGCAGAACAATCTTAAATACATCGGAGGAGATTGAGGAAGGAATAGAAATATATATTCCGGCGGAGGCGGATTGATGGATGACGGCGGCAACCAGAAGGGGGCTAGGGAGGCCGATGAGACATTTTTCACGGCCCACGATCTGACGGCCAGGGAGAGAATCCTCATCCACCTCCTGAACTACATACATCTGGAGAACGAATACACCCTGCCCCTGCCGGTCACCCAGCCGGGAATCTCCGGCGAACTCTCCATCCAGCGGCCGTACGTCTCCATGGTATTGAAGGCCATGCGAGAAGAGGGCCTGGTGGTGGAGAAAACCGCCCACATAACAGGCGTCCAGAGGAAAAGAAAAGCCTACCTCCTGACCCCCCAGGGCATAGAGGCCGCCAAACTGCTCAAGGAAAGATACGAAGA
>JAGHBH010000005.1 GCA_021161085.1 Thermoplasmata archaeon
AGATTAGTAAAAGGAGAGTGAACCAGATCTGGCGAGAATATCGAGTCACGGGTAAGGAGCCAATCATTGGTCAGAATATGGGTCGTCCCTCTATTCCCTTATCGATGGAAGAGGAAAATGTTGTGAAGGAAACCTATCTGAAGTATCGGTTGGGGCCAGAATGCTTGAACCGATCATTCGGAAGGAGTGGCATGTGAGGATCTCGCATAACAGGATCCACAAGTATCTGCTGAAATTGGGCTATGCTAACGAGAATGAGAAAAAGAAGAAACGGCGGCGCCGGATGAGATATGAACGAGAACACACGCTTTCAGCTGGTCATATAGATTGACATGAAAAAGGAGTGGATGGGATCTATGTTTGCGCAATCATTGACGATTCATCTAGAAAGATATCGGCTGGAGGCGAGTTCGATGCCTGCAACACTGAGAACAGCAAGAAGATTGTCGATCAGGTCGTTGAAAGATACTGGTATATAAGACCAATGAGAGAACTCATCATGGACCGTGGAAGCGAGTTCGGAGCCCACCGGACCAACGAGAAAGGCGATTGAGATGGAAAATTCAAACAATACCTGGAAGGACTGGGAATAAAACCCATCAGGATTAGAAGACAACACCCCCAGTCAAATGGAAAAATCGAGAAATGGTTCGACTGCTACAGGCTCCATAGACATCTATTCCAATCCTTTGACGAGTTTGTAGAATGGTACAACAATCGCCCACACGGCAGCCTCGACTACGAACACCTTGAGACCCCAGAACAAGCCATAAGAAACAATATCACGGGAAAAACTTATAGGACTACACAGAACGGCGGGAGGAGGGATAAGTATTTTAATGACCCCCACCTAACCCGGCTAAATCATCCGCCGTCCCCATCTAACATCCCACGTTCACCCCCCGTCACCTATCACCCGTCACCCGTCGCCACCATATCCCCCATCACCACCCTCATCACCATCACGCTCAAGGAAGTGATTGCCATGCTGCAGGAGTGTAAGGAGCACGGATACTTCAGGGGAGAGACGTGCAGTGTCTGTGGAATGGAGGGCAAGTTCCTCATGAACGACCGGGAAATGGAGAAGATAGGCAGGATGATAGCGGGCATGCTGAGGCATTTCCCGGAGAAATACCAGCTCTCCATGGACGAACACGGATGGGTGTCGGTTGCCGAGATGGTGAAGGCCATCAAGAAGCGGGACCGCAGGATGAGGTGGATAAGGAGCCATCACATCTACGCCCTGGTGGAGACCGACCCCAAGGGCCGCTACCAGGTCCGGGGCGAGAGGATAAGGGCCACCTACGGCCATTCCATCAGCGTGGATCTGGACCTCCCCACCGACGGCATACCCGACGAACTGTTCTATCCCACCACGGAGGAGGAGGTGGACCTTCTCCTGGAGTCGGGTATAATGCCGGCGGACAGGAAGATGGTACACCTCAGCAGCACCTACGAGACCGCCTATATCGCCGGCTCCCACCGTGTGGAGAATCCGATAATCCTGAAGGTGGATGCGAAGAAGGCCGTGGAGGACGGCATAGTCATCATGAGGGCCTGCGACACGGTCTTTCTGGTAAAAGAGGTGCCGCCAGAATACGTCACCAAGGTGGAAGGAAAGGAACCACCATCGGACGCCGCGGAGGAAGAGTAGGCCTCAATCGGAAACAGACCCCACGGATGCGGAAGAGGATGCGGGATTTTTCCTTCCCCCCCGGGAAGATGCCCTGCCCCGATTCTTCCTTCCGGAGGTCTTGCCGGATGCCGTGCGGCTCCTGCTCCCACCGGCTGCTTTCGGCCCCCTGGCATCGGGGACCGCCCGGGCTCCTACGGGGGTTAGATCCTCCAGTTTCATGGGCGTGTGGCCGCCCCCGCCGTATCTGGTCCAGACCACCTGCTCCACGGACACCCCTTTCTTTATCAAAGACAGCGGGGGGGTCTGGGATGTTGTCTGGATGTGCCTGAGGACCGCTCTTATCTCCCTCCTGGTCTGTTCCGCCATCAAGCCTCCTATGAAGGCAAAGACTATCACTATAGAATACTGTCCGACGCGAAGAGCGCCCACCTCGGCTATGGATGCCGCCACCTCGCCCAGGTAGAGGGTGGCGAAGTTGGCGTAGGGAACTATGAACGGAATATAGGAGGAGACAGCCGCATACACCCCTCCGAGGAGAAAGGACAGCGGGCCGTGCGCGGGAAGCCAGTATCCCGTGTACAACTTGCTGAGACCCAGAAATGCGAACACCGGGACCATCGCCGCCAGGAAACCCCGGTAGGCCGTCCCGGCCCTCCTTCCTCCTATGTATCCAGCCACGGCCTGGCCTATGACGGGTATCCACCAGAGCATGAGCGTGAGAATGAATGTGTACTTGACCCCGCTGACGAAGGAGGAGAACTTTTCCCTCAAGGTCTCTTTCTCCTCCATGTAGAGTTGGAGATTCTCCTGTGGGGTGTTGGCCACCAGTTCACTTTTCTTCAACGTCATCCCATCCCTTGGCTGACGAATGGCGGACGTTTCGTCCGACACTATATGGTTTTTCTCCTATATATATGTTTGGCTGACCATCACATAAAAGGGCACCCCCCTCATCACCAAACAACCGTCCCCTCCGGCAGTCCTCACCTTCGCCCCACCCACCGACGACGGCATCACCAGCCCCCAGGTCCAAGCCTGACCAAAGGTTTATAAATGGTGCCTTTATACTCCCCCTCCTCCATACGTCGGAGGAGTCAGAGAAATGAAACCCTGCAGGAAGACGGACCAGCGTCTTGTGGCGCTGATAACGGACCTTAGAAGGCGTGCCTCGGAAGAAGGGGCACCCATCTGGCGAGACGTAGCGGAGAGGCTAAACAAGCCCTCGAGAAACTGGGCCCAGGTGAACGTCAGCAGGATAGCCCGGTTCTCCCAGAAAGGCGACGTTGTGCTCGTGCCCGGCAAACTGCTGGGCGGGGGAGACATAGACTTTCCGGTCACCGTGGCCGCCTACAAGGCATCAGCCTCTGCCGTGAAGAAGATAACAGGAGCCGGAGGAAAGGTGGTCTCCATCCCGGAGCTCGTGGAGGAGAACCCCAAGGGCTCCGGCGTGAGGATAATGGGGTGAAACTATGGCGGCGGTCATAGATGCCACGGACACCATTCTCGGACGGCTGGCCAGTGTTGTTGCCAAACGACTCCTTGAAGGAGAGGAGATAGTGATCGTCAACGCGGAGAGAGCGGTGATCACCGGCAGGCCCAAGGAGATAAAGATGCGGTACAAACGGAGGAGAGAACTGGGCGGACCCATGAAACCCTCCAAAGGTCCCTTCTACCCCCGGCTGCCAGACAGGATAGTGAGGAGGACCATCAGGGGCATGCTGCCCTACAAGAAACCGAGCGGCCGGGCGGCATACAAGAGGTGCATGGTGTATATCGGCGTGCCCAAGGAATACGAGGGCATGGAATTCGAGAGGATAGACGCCCCCACAACCCTGCCCCGCTCCAGATATGTCTATGTGGGAGAGGTATCCACGTTCCTGGGGGCCAAGATACCCGCCATAGAATATGAGAAAGAAGAGGGAGGTGCGTGAACATGGCAGGCAAAGTTGTGGTAACAAGCGGCAAGAGAAAGACCGCCGTGGCCCGCGCCTCCATAAAGAAGGGCAAGGGCAGGGTGAGAATAAACCACATCCCGATAGAGCTGCTCACCCCCGAGCTGGCGAGGCTTAAGATGATGGAGCCCCTTTACATAGCCGGGGAGAAGCGGTGGGGCAAGGTGGATATAAAGGTCAACGTCAGAGGCGGCGGTGTGATGGGACAGGCGGACGCCGTGAGGACCGCCATCGCCAGGGGACTGGTCGAGTACTTCAACGACAGCGAACTGGAAAAGATATACCGGGCGTACGACAGACGGATGCTGGTCAACGACCCCCGGCGGAAGCTCCCGAAAAAGCCTCTCGGACGGGGTGCCAGAAAGAAGAGGCAGAAATCGTACAGGTGATATAGAGATGATAATACCCGTGAGATGCTTCACCTGCGGAAAGGTCATCGGCTCGGCCTACGAGGCCTACAAACAGCGGGTGGAGATGGGAGAGGACCCGGCGGACGTGCTGGACAGCCTGGGCATAACCCGGTATTGCTGCCGCCGGATGCTCCTCACCCACGCAGACCTCATAGACGATGTGCTCCCGTACGGTTGAGCCAGTTCCCGGTGGGGCCGTAGGGTAGCTTGGACCATCCTTGTGCCTTGGGGTGGCATAGACCTGAGTTCAAATCTCAGCGGCCCCACCAATTAACCAATTGTTTCTATTACCCCAGCCGGTGAGTTTGAGAAGGGGAACACGCAGTGTTCTCCCAGAATCAAATCTCAGCGGCCCCACCTTTCACGCTAGTGAAAGGCTGGAGGAGAATATCATTTTCCTCCGAAGCCAACTCTGGGTTATGTATATGTTCGTTGGTGTGCCCGCCTTGCCTCGAAGCAAAGCTCCATCGGCTCAGCGGCCCCACCTTTCACATTAGTGAAAGGCTAGAGGAGAATATCATTTTCCTCCAAAGCCAACTCTGGGTTACGTATATGTTCGTTGGTGTGCCCGCCTTGCCTCGAAGCAAAGCTCCATCGGCTCAGCGGCCCCACCTTTCACATTAGTGAAAGGCTGGAGGAGAACACCCCCACACATTGGGTAAAAACCCGGTGGAGGGATATAACGGCATCTTTATTAACCCCCGGTTTTTTGTGCGGCCTGGTGTCCGCATGGAAGTGGTGAAGAACGCCTTGGGAAGAGACGTTCCGGTGGAGTTGAACGGAGAACGACTGCGTCCTTTTTCCGGTGAAAGGAAGAAGAGGGAGCGTTCCAAACTCGTTCCCTCCCTGGAAGAGGCCATCCGAAGGGTGGGGCTGAAGAGTGGGATGACCATCTCCTTCCACCACCAGCTGAGGGACGGTGACAGGGTCATCAACATGGTGCTGGACACCTGCAGCAGGCTGGGGATAAGGGACCTCAGGCTGGCCCAGACCGCTCTCTTTCCGGTCAACGAGCCTGTCATAGAGCATATCAAGAACGGCGTGGTGTCCCGGATAGAGGGGAGCATAAACGGGCCCGTGGGCGACTTCCTATCCCGCAACCCGGAGGCCCTCTCCCACCCGGTGATACTTCGGAGCCACGGGAGGAGGGGGGCGGCCATCAGGGAAGGCGAACTGAAGATCGACGTGGCCTTCATCGCCGCCAGCCAGTCGGATGACCGGGGGAACTGCAACGGCATCTGGGGTGACAGCGCCTTCGGGCCGATAGTCTACAGCCTGCCAGACAGCATCTATGCCGACAGGGTGGTGGTGGTCTCCGACGAGATAGACAAATATCCGCTGGACTGCCAGGATATCACCGAGAACAGGGTGGACGTGGTCGCCCAGGTGGACAGCATAGGGGACCCGGACAAGATCGTCTCCGGGACGACGAAGATAACCGACAACCCCATGAGGCTGAAGATAGCGGAGGATGCGGTGGACCTAGTGGACGCCGTGGGCCTCGTGAGGGACGGCCTGGGATTCCAGAGCGGGGCCGGTGGGATGAGCCTCGCCGCCACCAAGTTCCTGGGCGACCGGCTGGCCGAGAAGGGGGCGGTGGCGGATTTCGCCATAGGTGGGACCACGAAGTTCCTCTTCGACATATTCGAGAACGGCAACGTACGCCGCCTCTATTTCGGCCAGGCTTTCGACAGGGCCAGCATAGACTTCGCTCGTACGCATCCCATGGGACAGGGGTGGTGGGTGCTGGACATCCCCCACTACGCCGACTCCACCTCCAAGGGCAGGGCGGTGGACAACCTCGACCTGGTCTTCTTGGGCGCCACCGAGGTGGATGTGGATTTCAACGTCAACGTGAACACGCACAGCGATGGAAGGCTGCTCCACGGCATAGGGGGACATCAGGACACAGCGGACGGGGCCTTCCTCACCATCATACTGACACCGGTGAGGAGGAAGAACAACCCCATCATAAGGGACAGGGTCACGACCGTCACCACCCCCGGTTTCGCCGTGGACGCCGTGGTCACGGACAGGGGCATGGCCATAAACCCCCGGAGAAAGGACCTCCTGGAAAAGGTCTCCGGCAAGGATCTGCCTCTTGTGAGCATAGAGGAGCTGAGGGACATCGCCTATGACGAGACCGGAGGGCCGGCCCCGCTGGAGGTGGACAGAACATCCCCCGTGGCCCTGGTCCACTGGCTTGACGGGACGGTGCTGGACACGGTGTGGAAGGTCGTGTGATGTGGGGATGACTGCGGGATGAGGCGGATATGAGGCAGAGGTAAGACGGATGGATGGTGGTAGAGATGTATGAAAGGGCACGGAAACTCTGGCCCGAGGCGGAATGGATAGAGGATGTGAAACTTCGGGAGAAGGTGTTGGCGGTCTGGGAGTATGCGCTGGAGCACAGCGTTCTCTCCGAGAAGGATCTGGAGGAGATACCCTTCACCATGCTTGTCAAGGACTGCCGGGTCTCCTTCATGACCCATAAAAAGGCGGTGGTCCATGTGGCCGTCCAGGCGGCCAGGGAGATGGAGAAGTGGTTCGGAGAAAGCATGCCCATAGACATGGACGCCCTCATCGCAGGCGCCATCCTCCTAGACGTGGGAAAACTCCTGGAATACGCCAGGGACGCGGAGGGGCGGCTGGTGACGAGCCCGGAGGGAAAACTGCTCAGACACACCTTCTCCGGCGCCGGTCTGGCCATGAAATTCGACCTCCCCGCAAAGGTGGTGCACATCATCGCCTACCACTCCAAGGAGGGGGATATGGCGAAGCGCACCCCCGAGGGCTACATACTCCACCACGTGGATTTCATGACCTTCGAACCCTTCAAGGACCACTTGTGGTGATGTGCCCGCCCGTGTAGTCTGGGTTCCTCCCGTCTTCCGGCATCATCATATCCAGAACCACCCCCCAAAGCCGCCCATCTGGCGGCACCCAGCACCGCCTTTATCTACCCTCTTTATCTATTCCACCATCATCTTATTTATAGGATTTTGTATTTTAGCCCGGTGAGGTGGAAGGATGAGCGTGTCTTTGCGCAGGTTGGCTAATAGGAGGTCAGTTTTTGCGACCGTGTTCGCCGCCTTCTCGGTGTGCGTGATCCTTCTGGCCGGTGCGCAGCCC
>JAGHBH010000094.1 GCA_021161085.1 Thermoplasmata archaeon
TCCGAAGAGAAGGAGGGGGTCAACAGTATCCCTCTGGCCAGGGGATGGGCGCCGGATAGATGGGGCAGGCTGGCGAACACCGAGGAAAATACCTCCATGTCCCCCCCTGAATCCCAGGGAGACAGAATCGGCGGAACATCCCGGACGGAGGGCTGCTCCCTTCCTTCTTCCATGCCTCCCTCATCCCTGTTGGGGATTAAAAAACCTGCGACAGAAAGGGGGGGTCAGGACACCAGATGCTCTCCCTTCTCCGTCACTATCCTGGTGGGTGAGGGAATCTTCATCCCCGCCTTTCGGAGGGCGTCCTTGGCCGTCTTGAAATACTGGGGATAGGTCCAGACGGTGAACACGGGCTGGCCCGGCTCCACCCTGGCGGCGGTGCCCACCGGCTTGCCGAAGGCCCGGCGCATGCCGTCGGAGACCCTGTCCGCCCCCGCCCCGGTGGCCTGCTTGTTCTCCCTGAGGACGTTGTGGGGATATACCCTCATCCTGAAATAGAAGTTTGCCACACCTATCTTCTTGCTGAGCACCTTGTTGGCCGTGACCCTAGCCGCCTCCAGGGCGATGCTCCTTATCTGGCACCGCTCCTTGACGCAGAGGGACAGCTGTACGGGATAGTCGTCGGAGGGAGTGCCAGTTCTGAACTGGGCTATCCTGTGTCCCGGTACTCCTCCCATGTACTCTCTCCGGGTGTAGGGCTGTCCCCTGACGGTGGTGTACATCCTGGCGGGCTTCCTGGCCATGTCAATAGCCTCCTTTTATCGATAGGAGATGTGGGCTGCGGTAGATAAAGGATGTGGTATATATAGTTGAGGGAGGATAAGGGACAGGCGGAACGAAGGGCGGAGCGAGAGATCACAGGGCGGATGAGCATATGTCCATCTTCAGAAAACGGAGACACCAGCCTCCTGCAAAGCACATCACGGCCATACGCAGTGGGGTGCTGGAGACGATACTGGCCTCGGCGAGGAGCACCCATCCACATGAATTCGCAGGCAGCCTGAGGGCGGAGGGGGATACCATAACCGAGGTCATCCTCATACCCGGAACGATCTCCGGAGACAGCCATGCCATAATGAAGACCTACATGCTGCCCATAGACCTCTCCATCGTGGGCAGCGTACACAGCCACCCCAGCCCCTCCCCCTATCCCTCGGAAGCCGACCTCCAGATGTTCAAGAACTTCGGACGGGTGCACATAATCGCCGCATATCCCTACACGATGGACAGCTGGCGATCCTATGACTCCACGGGAAGGGAGATACATCTGGAAGTGGTGTAGTCGCCAGCCCATCACCCCTCATTTCACCCTGGCCCCGGTGTGGATGTGGCCCCTGACATAGGCTCCGGGAGATATCCAGACACCACCGCCTATGACCGTGCCGGGGTCTATGGAGACGTTCACCCCCGTCTTGACGCCGTCACCCATGATCACCCCCAGCTTTCTTCTCCCGGAATTCACACGCACTCCCTTGACATATGTGTGGACGCTGGCGTCGTCGAAGCGGAGGTTGGCCACCTTCGTGCCGGAGCCCAGGTTGCAGTTCTCCCCTATGATGCTGTCGCCCACGTAGTTGTGGTGCGGGACGTTCGAGCCGTCCATTATTATGCTGTTCTTTATCTCCACCGCCGCCCCGATGTGGCATCCCCTCCCTATATATGTGGAGGGCCTTATGTAGCAGTTCGGCCCGATGGTGGCCTCCCTGTCTATCAGTACCGGGCCCTGGATGTAGGAGCCGCTGCGGACCACCGCGCCCTCCTCAACTATCACCATCCCCTTGAGAACGGCACCCTCCTCCACCGTGCCCTCCACCCTTCCCTCCATGCCGGAGAGAAGGAACTCGTTGGCCGCCAGAAGGTCCCAGGGGCGTCCGACGTCTATCCACCTGCCGGGAAGCATGGCGGCCGCCACCCCCGGCTCCTCTATCATCTCCGAGAGGGTGTCGGTTATCTCGTACTCTCCCCTGGGGGACAGGGGCGTTTCCCTTATGCGCTGAAAGATGTCGGGGGTGAAACAGTATATGCCGGCGTTGGCCAGTGAAGAGGGGGGATTCTCCACCTTCTCCCATATCCCACGCACCATGCCGTCCTCCACCTCAACCACCCCCATCTCCCTGGGGTTGTCCACCGGAGCCACGGACATCACCGTCCTCCCGCTCTCCCTCCACCTCGAGATGACGGTATCCAGCATGCCCCTGGTGACTATGAGGTCCCCGTTGATGGAGAGGAAAGGGGAGCCTCCCATCAATTCCTCGCCCGTGCCTATGGCGTGGGCCGTGCCCAGCCTCTCTTCCTGCACCACATACCTGAGGCTGAGGCCGTATTCCCTTCCGTCGCCCAGGAGGTCCTTGAGCCTCCGACCCTCCCAGCCTATCACCACCCCGACGTCCCTTATTCCCACCTCCGCCAGGGCCCCGAGGGTCCAGGATATGAGCGGTCTGCCGGCCACCTTTATCATGGGTTTCGGCCTGTTCTCCGTCAGAGGGTACATCCGTGTTCCCTCGCCGGCAGCCA
>JAGHBH010000092.1 GCA_021161085.1 Thermoplasmata archaeon
CTTCAACTTCACCTCTTCCGCATAGAATCGGGTGTTCTCCAGAAGCAGGATGTCTCCGCTTTTCAGACCTTTTATTTTCTCCAAGGCCCGGGCACCGAAAAGGTCGTCCACATACTGTACGTTTTTTCCGATGAGGGATGAGAGATGGCGGGCGTGTCCCTTCAGTTCGGTGTAGTCCGAAGAGCCGGGCCTCCCCTGGTGTGCCAGAAGAACGACCTTGGAGTCGTCCAGCGCGTTTATCGTGGGGAGATGGGCGCGTATTCTCGTGTCGTCGAGTATCTCTCCCGTCTGGGGGTTGAGAGGAGAGTTGATGTCCACCCTCACCAGGACCGTCCTGTCCGCCAGATCCAGATCCCCTATGGAGAGGAATTCTCTGCTCATCTGCTCACATCCGCAACACCCCAATACCGGGGAGTTATTATTTTTTCCTCTTCCACCGGTCGTCCGGGGTCAGAACCATCGGTCCAGGCTCTGCTGTTTTTTCTTCTCGAAAATGGCGTTCATCTTTGCCAGCGCCCCCTCCACCCGGGTTCTGCTGAACGCCCTCTCGCCGCAGAGGAAATCAATGACACCATCCACGTCCGGAGGAGACCACTCCAGATCGTAGGAGGCTTCCACATCGGGGTCCAGGAATATCTCTCTCACCCGCCTCCAGTCGCAACCGGGGTCTATCCCTTTAGCCTCTACCAGCCTCTCCAGGCTCCCGTATTCCTTGATCAACTTCAACCCTTTCTTGGCCCCTATTCCCTTCACCCCGGGGTTGAAATCCGTGCCGACGAGAATGGCAATATCCACCATCTGCTCCCTGGTAATCCCAAGTCTCTCCAGCGTCTCTCTAAGTTCTATCTCCTCCGGGGTTATCTCCACATACCTGTTCTGCCTGGGCAGCTTCCTCCGGCCGGAGAGCGTCAGATTACGGATCAATCGCGGAGAGCCGAAGAGAAGACTGTCGTAGTCCTGGCTGGCACTCGCCCACACATCCCCCCTCTCCGCCATGTGGCTCGCCTGGGCCTCCCCCTCCTGGGGGGCTTCCACGACCGGCAATCCCATCAGGGAAAGCAGTTTCTTTGCATCCGCCAGCATCTCCCTGGTCAGCCGGGACGACTGCTGGGCCTTTATCCTCGCCTCCTCGATATCCCCTGCCTCCAAGGCCATCTGCCACTCCTCGAAAGCCTTCTCCCTTATGTGCCTCCTCTCGGCCAGCGTGCCTGTCTTCTCCTCCGGCGGCCGCCCGTCGAACACAAAAACGGGCCAGAGCCCCGCCTCCATCAGGTTGGACGTTCTGTAGAGCAGGCCCGCCAGATGGCTGGTGACCCTGCCCTCGGGATCCATGAGGGGCGTCCCATCCGGTTGCCTTATCGTGGAGAGGAACTGGTAGAGGATGTTGTTGCCGTCCACCGCCAGCCTCTTACCCGCCAGATATCCGAGGTCCACACCCCGCGGTTCCACCAGAGCGGAAAGGTCCACACCCATACGCATGCCTCCAACCCGCGCGCCCGCCATCACATCCCATGATTCTCATCTGGATATCATGGCCCGCAGCCGGTCAACGGCGTTCTCGGCGTGGTTTGCTATCTGGTCCATGAGATTGACCGCCTTGAGGAGATGATAGACACCCACGGGCCCCAGTTCCTCCTCACGGGAGAATATCTCCTTGCTGAGAGCGTGGTTGAGCTTGTCCGCCCTGTATTCCCTCTCGTGAACATCCTTTATGTGCTCCTTCACCCTCTCCCCCTCTTTCTTGCTGAAGGAGGACTTGACCAGATCCGATATGTGGGCCATCCCCTCCTCATATGCCTTTACCGTTGCCTCCACCTCCCCGAAGAACTCCATCACGCTCTTCTTGAGGTCATCCGGAATCACGGTCTTCCTCATGCCCAGCCACACCACCACGTCCTCGGCGTAGTCCAGGATGGCATCCTCCTCCCTAAGCAACATCAGGAAGGTGGATTTGTCCACGGGCATGAACACGGCCTTCGGGAGATTGTTTCTGACCCGGGATTTTATTATGTCCGCCTCGTGCTCCTTCTCCATCACCCCCCTGGCAGCGGTCTCGTATCTCTCCATGTCTCCGGCCATGTAAGCCTCCACGGCCTCCCTGAGAGGAACCATGCACTCCCTCACCAAGTGGGCGTGCTCCATCAGCCCCTCGAAGGGAGATCTCCTCCAAGACGTCGCCAGGGGTGTTCTTATGTATCCCATATCTCTCACCTTTCATCCTTTTTCTGTCCTTTTCATATAAATAGATATTTGAATGTTAGGAAGATGGCCACACACGTTAACGCCGCTATGGGAACGGTGATCAGCCAGGATACCACGATATCCTTCACCACCTTGAGGTCAACGGTAGCCAGCCCCCTGGCCAGGCCCACTCCTATAACGGCTCCCACCACCGTATGGGTCGTTGAGACGGGCAGCCCCATCTTGGAGGCAACGAGCACCGTGGTGGCAGCCCCGAAATCCACGCTGAACCCCCGGGTGTTTGTGAGGGCGGTTATCTTGAAGCCGACGGTTTTCATGACCCGATATCCCCAGGTGAACACACCGATGGATATGCCCACCCCTCCCATGAGCAGAAGGTAGACAGGGACATCCGTTTGAAGCACGACGCTCTGACTCTGGATGGCTTGAAAGACGCCGGCCACGGGGCCTATGGCGTTGGCCACATCGTTCGCCCCATGGGCGAACGCCACATAACACGAGGTTATTATCTGCAACTTCCTGAAAAGCGCCTCCACCCGGTCATATTCTCCCAAGTCCTGTTTCATCCGCTCTATGGATGGAAGCACCAGAAGAACGTAACCCAACCCGGATGCCAAGGCCGAACAGGCTGCCGCCAGCCCGAGGGCCATCAACAGGTTGGATGATACCCCCATCTCCTTGGCCAGAGGGGTCTTGAGGAACAGCGAGGAAAAGATGACCATGAACGTGGCGAACAGCAGGATGGGGCTTCCCCTTCTGGCGGAATTCACCGGGTCATCCTTGTTGAATATGGTGCGCGTTATCAGCCGGAACAC
>JAGHBH010000119.1 GCA_021161085.1 Thermoplasmata archaeon
AGCGCCTGCTGGCGGAATTTTTCCATCAGGTCAAATCCGCCCACTGGTTCGGGGAAACCGGGATAGTTCTCCACCCTGCGGGCGTTCCACAGAAGACCGCCCGGCTTCCCTTTCTCCATCACCCGGAAACGGAGACCCGCCCTCCCAAGATATACGGCCGCGGACAGGCCACCGGGACCGGCTCCCACTATCACGGCATCCTGCGGGTCAGACATCTCCATCCCTCCGGGGTCCGTTTTCGTCCTCCAGCCATTCCCTCACCTCGTCGGTGTGGGTAAGCATGGAAAAACCGTCTGCCAGGGCACGTAATGACGATATGTGCATGTCCTCCCTCCAGTCGGCCACGGCGTCAACCACCGTCCACACCCTGAAATCCCGGACGAAAGCATCTCTTGCCGTGGTCTCAACGCACAGATGGGAGACAACCCCGGCGAGTATCACATCCTCCACACCCCACCCCCTGAGCAGCTCCTCCAGACCTGTTCCGTGGAAAGCGCTGTATCTGGATTTATCCAGCAGGGTTATCTTTTCACCTCCCTCTCCTGGAAGGGCCGACGGGTGTATCTCCCACCTCTCCTCTCCCCTGTACAGGGTATCATTCCACCAGGAGGCCATGAGGCCTTCCTCTCCCTCCACCGCGCCGTGCCTGGTGTAAATTACCGGCAGCCCCCGGGAGGAGAAGAGTTCGGCCAGAAGACGGACGTTGGAGGCTATTTCCACCCCCCCGGGAACGAAGGCATGGCTCTCCCTATCCAGAAAGAAACGCTGCATGTCCAACACCAGAAGACAGGGAGCCTTCGGCGCTCTCCACCCTCCTCTGCCCTTTCCAATGGTCCGCAGCAGTTCCCTGCTCCTCTCCAGGAGGCCCCCTGGAGAGACGCTCTGCCCGCACATCAATCATACCTCTGGGTCTCTCTGGGAGCCGTTTCCTGGTTTAGGGGGCTGGAAACGGACACGAAACAATGCCCCATAGCGACGGGGGAGGATTGAAAGAGCATTCTTAAACATATCGGGGGGGTAGGCTAATAAACACCCACCACATAACAGGTGGCGAACCCGGGTGGTGTCCCCATGTCAGTATGTCCGCTGGAATACCGGTACGGCAGAGACGTGATGAAGAATATATGGAACCGGGAGGCGAAACTGGAGGCCATGCTCTCGGTGGAAGCCGCCCTTGCCAGGGCACATGCTGAGGTTGGAAACATCCCCCGGGAGGCGGCGGAGGAGATAGAAAGGGCGGCATCCTCCGGGAAGGTCACCCCGGAGAGGGTGGCGGAGATAGAAGGGGAAATACGGCATGACATCATGGCCCTCGTGAAGGCCCTGGCCGAACAGTGCGGGGGTGATGCGGGAAAATACGTGCATCTGGGGGCCACGAGCAACGACATAATAGACACCGCCAACGCCCTGCTGATAAAGAAGAGTTTGGATGTTATCAGAAAGGACCTTGTGGCCCTGGCCAGAACCCTGGCGGACAGGGCAGTGGAACACCGGGACACTGTCATGCTGGGGAGAACCCACGGCCAGCCGGCCGTTCCCATCACCCTGGGACTCAAACTGGCGGTCTATGCGGCCGAGGTCATCCGCCATATAGAGCGGTTGGACCAGCTCCGACCCAGGATATGCGTTGGCAAGATGATGGGCGCCGTCGGCACGGGAGCCGGCCTGGGGGAGAAGGCGTGGGAAATCCAGAAGAGGACCATGGACCGGCTGGGGCTGGGGGTGGAGGAGGCACCCACCCAGATCGTGGGCAGGGACAGGTACGGCGAGATGTTCAACCTCATGGCCCTCATCGCCTCCAGCCTGGAAAAATACGCCACCGAGGTGAGGAACCTCCAGAGGCCGGAGATAGGGGAAGCGGCGGAAGCATTCGACACGGGAAAACAGGTGGGCTCATCCACCATGGCCCACAAGAAGAATCCCATAACCTCCGAGAACATCTGCGGTCTGGCCAGGGTGGTCAGGGCCCTTGCCATGCCGGAGATGGAGAACATGGTCACATGGCACGAGCGGGACCTCACCAACTCCTCCTCGGAGAGGATGCTTCTGCCCCATGTCTTCGTCCTGACGGATGACATCCTGGTCAAGACGGAGGGGGTGTTCAGGAATCTGGCTGTCTATCCGGAGAGGATGAGGGAGAACATAGAGGCAACCAAGGGGCTGATAATGGGAGAGAGGATAATGCTGGCCCTGGCGGAGAGGGGCATGGGGAGGCAGGAGGCACACGAGGTTGTAAGACGGGCGGCCATGCGGGCCGCCGAACGGGGAGGACATCTGATGGACGCACTCCTGGAGGACAACGCCGTGGCCAGCCTGATGAGCCGGGAGGAACTGGAGGCGATGTTCGACCCCTCCACATATCTGGGGGAGACCCGAAGAATAATAGACACCATCGCGGAGAGGGTGAAAAATATGGCTATGCCCAATCTCCTACAAATGAGGTGATACCCCATCATAAAACCACCATAAAGGAGGTGATATCCCACCATGAGCATTGTATATCTCTCGGGAAGTCCAAGGAAAAACAGTAATACGGATTATCTTTTAAAAATTACATTATCTGTGACTAGCGGACAGTTTATAAAACTTGCAGATTATCGAATAGAACCATGCAAATCCTGTAGAGTCTGTCAAAAGTTGGGTAAGTGCGTAATTGATGACGATATGTGCAATATTATAATACCAACACTATTAAAAGCCGATGCTATTGTTATAGGCACTCCAGTTTATTTCAACAATGTATCTGCCCAAACTAAGGCCTTCATAGATCGTACATGGTGTATTAGAGGACGACTTAGGAACAAAATCGGCGGTGCAATTGTTGTTGGTCGAAGATACGGTATAGAAAGTGCTATTACTGCTATTAATGCATTTTTCCTTAAACATGAGATGATCGTAGCAAACAGAGGTGTTTGCGGGATAGCCTTTAAAGAAGGAGAAATAACAAAAGATACGGAATCTATTAACGCTGCTGAAAAACTTGGAGAACGAATAAAGGAACTTGAAAGGATGAAAAACAGGGAATAATCGGGATGTTTATGATCCGCGTACAACGGCGGACATGGAAAAGGATGAAGAATAAACGCCCGGGCGGCGTTGGCACTGATATGTGGGGTGTTCCTGCTCAGAGGAGGGAAGAGGCGAGCGCCACTATGAGAGCGATCACTATCGTGGCCCCGAGAAGGATTGCCAGATGTCTGTGGGGGTCCATGTCCTCGTGGGTGAAAAAGTGCTTCCTCTTCTCGGGATCCTTTATGACCTCCACCATGGAATCCACGGGAAGGACGGACTTCATGTTGCCCACCACACCCCCGGCGGCCTTTTTACCCTCCGCAGGGGCCGGAGGAGCGGGTGCAGTGTCCTCTCTCTCGCTCTTCTTTGCGGCGTCGTTTCCTTCCACGTCCTCACCGGTAAGAGGTAAAAAGATAGGGTTAATATATGTTTCGGAGGCCTGGGGGTGTCAGGG
>JAGHBH010000059.1 GCA_021161085.1 Thermoplasmata archaeon
GGGCGAAGATGAGGTTGGTGCTCGGGCCCACGGAATACACCCTCATCCTCTTCCGCCTCTCGGCGGCCTTCAGCTCATCCTCGTCCGGCTCAACGAAAGCCCCCAGGGGAAATATGAAGAACAGGAGGCCCATGGATTTCACCTTTATCCCGCCCACCCTTGTGAGTATGCCGTGTGCGACCTCGTGGACCACGATTCCCACGGCCAGGCCGATGATGCCGTACCATAGGGGTATTATGGGGTTTATGCCCGGGACACCTATGTAGAGGGCGGGGGAGGGGGCGCGTTCTTTGGGTATGTTGGCGACGAAGGTGGCCTGCCAGAGGAGGAGGGAGAACATGATCACCATGGTGGCCATGACCAGGAATATGGAAATATCCCCGTACAGCCTCCACAGCCTGGTTCTCCCTGAGCCGTCTCCGGCCAGCCGGTCCAGGAGGCTCCGACCCCGGAGAGTGCGGACCATGAGAAACGGGCCGTAGAAGGTTATCCCCCTCTCTTCCAGGGCCTCCTTTTTCTTAAGATAGAGAAATAGAAGGAATATACTATAAAGTATGAGTATGAGGAGTGCCAGAATGTATCCGTTCATCCCGCATCATCTCTCCCTTCCCTTCTCCCGCCAGGCTCTCCACCCTCCCGGTCCCCGTACTCCGTCCACCTGTCCCATTCCTCGTATATCCTGGATGCGTCGTCCTCTCCTCCCTCCTTCTCGGCCTCCGCCTTCTCCCTTATCTTGTCCTTGTTCAACGCCCAGTAGTGGATGCGCCAGCGTTTGCCCCTGACCACATAGGCCTCATCCTCGAACGTGGACACAAGGCCCACCTCCTCGAACATGTAGAAAACGTCCCTGTCCCTGGTGGGTATCCTGTTGTCCACCACCATATCGTCGAATCCGAAATATTCCATGATCCGTCTGGCCATCTCCCTGGCTCTCTCCTCTCCCACCCTGTCTCCCAAGCACGCAACGGCGGCCTTTTCCAGATCCTCAAGGGTTACCACGGTCAGAGGGAAGCCTCCCGGCGGGAAAAGAAGGGGGTGGGATAAAAGGATTATGGGCCACCGCCCGGGGGACCGTGCTGTTTTTTGTCACGCAACAGTAATATCTCCGGTGTTCTTGCCTCCAGACAAGAGGTGATACGGTGATAGAGATCAGGTTTCACGGAAGGGGCGGCCAGGGTGCCGTGGTCGCCTCCCGTCTCTTGGCCGTGGCCGCCGCCGGGGAGGGTAAGGATGTCCAGTCCTTTCCCTTCTTCGGGGTCGAGCGGCGCGGCGCGCCGGTGACGGCCTTCACCAAGATAGACAGCGGGCGGATATACGTGAAGTCCATGATATACGAGCCGGATTACGTGGTCGTCATGGACCCCTCGCTTCTGACGGCCGTGGACGTGACCAGCGGGCTGAAGGAGGATGGGGTCCTGCTGGTGAACTCCGGCCGCTCTCCGGAGGAGATGAAGGAGGAGGTGGGGATAGAGCGTGTGGCCGTGGTGAACGCCACCGAGATAGCCATAAGAAACCGTCTGGGCAGCAGGGAGAACCCGATAGTCAACACCGCCATTCTGGGGGCACTGGCCAGGGTATCAGGCGTGGTGTCCCTGGATTCAGTCAAGAGGGCCATAGACGAGAGCGCTCCCAGGAAGAAGGAGGAGAACAAGAAGGCTGCCGAGGACGCCTGGAACGAGGTGGTCTTCGGCTTCAAGGGAGGCGAGTGACATGCGCTATACGTGGAAAGAGGTCAAATTGACGCCCATCACCGACTTCCCGTCGGATGAGATGAACAAGACCGGCGGCTGGAGAACCTTCCGCCCTGTGATAGACTACGACAAGTGCATCCGGTGCTGGATATGCTGGAAGTTCTGTCCCGACGCCGCCGTGCACATCAACAAAGAGGAGTACCGGCCGGAGATAGACTACGAGTACTGCAAGGGATGCGGCATCTGCGCCAACGAGTGTCCCAAGGATGCCATAACCATGGAGAAGGAGGTGTAGATGATGGCGAAGTATCTCACCCTCACCGGAAACGCCGCCACCGCATGGGGTATAAAGCTGAGCAAGCCCCAGGTCATCGCCGCATACCCCATCACCCCGCAGACCACCATCGTGGAGTACATCGCGGAGTTCATCGCCAACGGGGAGCTGGATGCCAGATATATCAAGGTGGAATCCGAGCATTCCGCCCTGGCCGCGTGCATCGCCGCGGAGAACACCGGCGTGCGGACCTTCACCGCAACCTCGGCTCACGGGCTGGCACTGATGCATGAGATGCTCCATTGGGCCGCCGGGGCAAGGCTGCCCATCGTGATCGTGAACGCCAACCGGGCCATGGGACCGCCGTGGAGCATCTGGGCCGACCATCTGGATTCCATGTCCCAGCGGGATACCGGGTGGCTTCAGTCCTATGCCGAGAACAACCAGGAGATACTGGACAGCATGATAATGTCGTACAAGGTCGGAGAGCAGCGGGATATCATGCTTCCCACCCTGGTGTGCGAGGACGCCTTCTATCTCACCCACACCGTGGAGCGGGTGGCCATTCCTCCCCAGGAGGATGTTGACGGCTATCTCCCCCCCTATGATCCAGAGTATTTCCTGGACCTGGAGCGGCCTATGGGCTTCGGCTCCCTGGTGATGCCCGATAACTACTACGAGTTCCGGTACAAGATGCAGAAGGCGATGGATGATTCCCGCGAGAGGATAAGGGCAGCCATTAGGGAGTTCAAGGAGACGTTCGGCAGGGACTACCACGGCCTGGTGGAGGAGTATAGGACGGAGGATGCGGAGATCGTGCTCTTCGGCATGGGGACCCTGGTTTCCACCGCCAGGCAGGCCGTTGACGAGCTGCGGAGCGAGGGGGAGAAGGTCGGGCTGGTGAAGGTCAGGTATTTCCGGCCGTTCCCCTACGAAGAGATACGCTCCCTGGCCGACAGGGTGCAGGCCTTCGCACTCCTGGAGAGGGTGCTGACCTTCAGCTACAACGGGCCCTTGTACAGCGAGATCGCCGGAGCGCTCTACAACCACCACCCCCATGGGGGAAACGGGGGCCGGGGCGATATGCCGCTGATGAAGGACTAC
>JAGHBH010000139.1 GCA_021161085.1 Thermoplasmata archaeon
CTCCAGGAGACAAGGGCCAACCTCGGGCTGGTGTTCATGCTCTACAGGGACCCCGAGATGAGGGTGGACGGGGTTCTCCGGCGGCACGCCGCCAGCAGCCCTCCCGTTTACGAGGCGAAGGATGTTTTCGGTGTCACCAACCGCCTGTGGGTCGTTGCTGATCCGGGCATAGTCTCTTTGGTGTCCAGGGAGATGGCGGAGCTGAAACTCTACATCGCCGACGGCCACCACCGGTACGAGACCGCCCTCGAATACAGGGACATAATGAGGAAGGAACACGGTCCCGGCCCATGGGACTACCGGATGATGATGATGGTGAACATGGACTCCCCCGGGCTGGCCATACTGCCCACCCATCGGCTGATAAAGGGCTTCCCCTTTGCCGATATTGATATCATGCTGGACGAGTGTATGGAGTTCTTCGAGGTACACCCCTTGGACATGAGCCACGAGGAAGCGTATGCCGAACTGGTGCGGAGGGGCAAGCACAGCTTTCTGGTCTATGACGGCAGATACCACATCCTCACCCTCAAGGACGAGGGCGCGCTGGACAGATACGGAGAGGGACGGAGCCGTGCGTGGAGGGAACTGGATGTCTCCATACTCCACGGCATCATATTCGAGAGATATCTGGGCATAAACCAGGACAACCTCCAGGACCACATAAAATACACGAGGAACAGGAGAGAGGCTGTGGAGAAGGTGGACGACGGGACCTTCGAGGCGGCGGTGCTGATGAACCCGCCCACGATGGAGGAGTTCATAGCGGTGGCGGAGGCAGGGGACAAGATGCCGCAGAAGAGCACCTATTTCTATCCCAAGCTGGTCACCGGCCTCGTGTTCCGACTCTTGGACGAGTGATACGGACGGAGGATACTACACGTCTCCGCCGGACACGGGAGGATATACGCCCCGAAGATGCCTGTCCCGTATCTCCTGATACACCTCTCCGTTCCGCCTGGCAGCCTCGGCCACACCCTCGTCTCCCTCCTTGACAACCTTGGCCGGGACCCCCACGGCCAGGCTTCCGGGGGGTATGACGGTTCCAGGGGTGACAACGGCTCCAGCCCCGATGATGGAACCCTTCCCCACCCTGGCACCGTTCAATACGGTGGCGTTCATGCCCACTATGACATCGTCCTCCACCCTTGCGCCATGTACTATGGCACCGTGGCCCACGCTCACGTTCCTGCCGATATATACGCCGTGGTCTTCCGAGACGTGGACCACACAGTTGTCCTGGATGTTGCTATCCTCCCCTACCTCGACCCTGTTCTCGTCCCCCCGGATCACGGCGTTGAACCACACGCTCACCCCCCGGGCCAGGGTGACATCACCCACGATCACGGCCCCCCGGGCGATGAAACAGGAGGGGTCTATCTGTGGCCCGAGTTCCTTTTTCCCCGCCGTGCCATCTCCATCCTCAGGGCTCCCCGCTCCATCCTCAGACCGGCCGTCTTTGCCATATATCTTTTCCCGCGTCATGGGAGGCCCATGGAGAGGGGATTAAAAACGGTTTTCGTCCCTGCCCCCCACTCCTACCACCTCTGCCACTTGCCACTAAAAGGTTTTATCCACGGCGGTGTTGGGGTGTGCCGTATGACGGATAAGGAAAATCCGGTGGAGTATGCATCCAGTTCTGGGGGGGAAGGGGGATATCGGGATATGGGTGCGGCCGATCGCTTGAGGGAATATCTCAAGTTGATGAGATTCCAGGCCACGGGTGCGGTGTGGATAGTGCTCGTGGTGGGCAGCCTGGCCCAGGCCGGCTCCTCGGTCACCTGGCTGCATGCCCTGAAACTCTTTTTCGTGGCCATGTTCACATACATCCTGGCCATAGTGATGAACGAGTACTATGACATAGAGTTCGACAGGGCCTCCGCATCCCTATCCACAAAACCCCTGGTGTCGGGTAGCATCCATCCCCGGAGGGCGATACAGATATGCTGGATATCCGTCGTTCTCTCTTCTCTCCTCGTCTATCTCTTCTGGGGGCCGTACCCCCTGCTCTGGTTCCTTCTCTCGGTGGCGGTCGGGGCCCAGTACAACATCCACGGAAAGAAACACTACTGGATGGACGTCTTCGTCGCCATATGGGCGGCCATGTACTGCATACTGGGGGGAATGACCGTGAGCCCCGGGGCCCGGCCGTGGGAGCTGAACCCCCTGGTCTATGTCATGGCCTCCATGTGGTTCTTCCGTCTCGTGGTTGGGAACAGCGTGGAGGGAGGGCTCAAGGACCTGGAACACGACCTGGCGGCGGGGGCGAAGACCCTCCCCAGATGGTTCGGCGTATCCCTGGAGGACGGACGGATAAGATACACGGCCGGCTGGTGGCTGTTCGAACTCGGCCTGGAGGCGGGTTTCGTCCTCTCCATACTGGTGCCCATCTATTACGGGATACTCACATATTCCCACGTTCAGATGACCGCCATAGCAGTCCTCCTATTGGGAATGGCCGTCACGCTGCGGCACATATCCCCCCGGCGGTTCGACCGTGAGGACATCAAGAAACACACCTTCCTACACGAGGCCATGGGATTCGGCATAATGGGAATAATGCTGGCCGACGTCTCCGGATGGATGTGGGCCCTCATGATACTGGTGGTCCCCCTTCTTTGGTTCGCCGTCTGGGTTAGAGTGATATATGGGACGAGATTGCCTTCCACCTAGGACCTTCCACATGATAAAGTTATGACTGTATGTCGGAAGGGAATCTTTTTTACACTATCTCTCATTCGGTTCTGTATGACCGCGAGGGCTATCCTAAGACTGGCACGCTTCCATGCGGCGGGTGCGGTGTGGATAGTCCCCGTGGTCGGGGCTCTAGGCCAGTCTGGCGCCGCCGTCGGCCCCATGCTTCTGCTTCAGCTTTTGCTGGTGAGCGTCTCCACCTATGTTCTGGGTGTGGTGATGAATGAGATAGTGGACGTGGAATATGATAGAAGGAGCGCCTTCGTATCATCTAAACCCCTTGTCTCCGGAGAGGTTTCCGTAACGACAGCAAAATGGCTGTGCTTTTTAGTCTTTCTCATTTCCACAGTCTCCGTCCTTGTTTTCTGGGGTTTACTTCCTTTGTTCTTCTATATGCTCACGGTCGGTGTCGGAGCGATGTACAACCTGGCGGGGAAGAAGCTCTACGGTGCGGACGCCTTCATGGCGTTGTGGGCCTCGCTATTCTGCATCTTCGGAGCCGTGGTTGCCTCCCCTTCTAAGGGCCTATCCGTGGAGCCGCTGGTCTACGTTCTGGCTGCCATGTGGTTCTTTCGGCTGATGTTCTCCAATAGTGTTAGCGGCGGGATCAAGGACTTGGAGAGCGATATTGCAGGAGGAGCCAAAACCATACCCCTGGCTCTCGGCGTACACCTTGAGGGCGGAAGAATATCCTATACGGGAATATGGTGGCTTTATGAGATAGGTCTGGAGATGGGATTCGCCTTGTCCATACTCCTTCCCCTCTATTTGGGTATGCTGGCCTATGAACCAATGCAGACTCTTCTCATCCTGATTTTCGTAGGTATTATGGCGGTCACTCTCCCCTTCATATCACCCAACACCATGGAAAGTGCATCCCGGGATAGGATAAAGAAATTCACATATCTCAGGGAGGCCCTGGGATTCGGCATTATGGGTCTGATGCTCTTGGATAGAGCGGGATGGGAGAGGGCGATTTTGATATTGATAGTCCCCCTCCTCTGGTTCGCCGTCTGGACCAGGGTGATATACGGCAGCAGGCTGCCCACCATATGAACCTCAGACGATTTTTTCCCTATCTTTTGGCTGTGAGGGCCGTAAGCATCCGGTAGACCACCACGGCCGCCCCGAAACCGTTGTCTATGTTCACCACTGCCACACCCGGCGAACAGGTGTTGAGCATCCCGAGGAGCGCGGAGAGCCCCTGGAATGAGGAGCCGTATCCTATTGAGGTGGGGACGGCCACCACGGGTTGGCTTATCTGGGCGGAGACCACGGACGGCAGGGCCCCTTCCATACCGGCCACCACGATCACACCCATTCCGGGACGGCCGTTTATCACCTCCAGAGGCTCCGACAGCCTGTGGAGACCGGCGACCCCCCGGTCGTAGAACCTCCATGCCTTTATGCCCAGGTATTCCAGGGACACCGCTGCCTCCTCGGCCACTGGATAATCCGAGGAACCGGCGGATATGACGGCGCACTCCCCAATGCCGGATGCGAGATTGCCCCCCACCACGGC
>JAGHBH010000018.1 GCA_021161085.1 Thermoplasmata archaeon
ATGCAGATGAAATATGTGATAGTCACGGGTGGAGTTCTCTCTGGACTTGGAAAGGGGATAACGGCATCCTCCATCGGAAGACTTCTGAAATGCTCCGGCCTGGAGGTCACGGCCATAAAGATAGACCCCTATCTCAACATAGACGCCGGGACCATGAACCCCTACGAGCACGGAGAGGTGTATGTCCTGGAGGATGGGGGCGAGGTGGACCTGGACCTCGGCAACTACGAGAGATTTCTGGACGTGGAACTCAGCAGGGACAACAACATAACCACAGGCAAGGTCTACAGAGCGGTGATAGAGAAGGAGAGGAGGGGAGAATACCTGGGAAGGACAGTCCAGATAATCCCCCACATCACCAACGAGATAAAGGACAGGATAAAGAACGTGGCCTCCTCCTCGGGATGCGACGTGTGCATAATAGAACTGGGGGGGACGGTGGGCGACATAGAGAGCATGCCCTTCCTCGAAGCGGTCCGCCAGCTGGCCAAGGAGGCGGGGGGCAGGGAGAACTGCGTGTTCGTCCACACCACCCTGGTGCCCGTGGTCGGAGTCGTGGGCGAGCAGAAGACCAAACCCACCCAGCACTCGGTCAAGGCCCTGAGGGAGATAGGCATAATGCCAGATATCATAGTGGGCAGGGCATCCCGGCCGCTGGACTACAAGATAAAGAAGAAGATAGCGCTGTTCTGTGACGTCCCCCTGGAGGCCGTCATATCGGCACCGGACGCCAAGAGCATCTACCAGGTTCCCATACTGCTCCACAAGCAGGGGCTGACGGAATACCTCCTCCGCCGCATGGGCTTCCATGATGCCGCCACCGACCTCTCCGAGTGGGAGGGGTTCGCCAGGAGAATACTGCGCCCCGAGGGAACGGTGGAGATAGCGGTGGTGGGAAAATACACCTCCCTGGCCGACTCCTATCTCAGCCACTCGGAGGCCCTCACCCATGCCGGGGCCGAGGAGAGGGTCAGGGTCAGGATAAGGTGGGTGGAGGCGGAGGACCTGGAAGGGGCCTTAGAGGAGGGGGAGGGAAAGGCGGAGGAACTGCTCGGAGGGGTGGACGGCATACTGGTACCCGGGGGATTCGGCTTCAGGGGAATAGAGGGAAAGATATACGCCGCCACCTTCGCCAGGGAACACGAGATACCGTATCTTGGGGTCTGCCTGGGCTTCCAGACGGCCACCATAGAGATAGCCAGGAGCCTTGCGGGGTTGGAGGATGCCCACAGCTCGGAGTTCCGGGAGGAGGGAATACGGACAGACCATCCAGTCATAGACCTGCTGCCGGAACAGGAGGGTGTGGAGTACAAGGGGGCCACCATGAGACTCGGAGGCCAGAAGGTGTTTCTGGAAAAGGGCAGCACCGCCCACTCCCTCTACGGTGTCGAGGTCATCAGGGAAAGGCACAGGCACAGATACGAGGTGAACCCGGACTACATAGAACGGCTGGAGGATGCGGGATGGCACTTCACCGGAAGGGACGAGGAGGGAATACGCATGGAGATAGGAGAGCTCAGGGGACACCCCTTCTTCCTGGCCAGCCAGTTCCACCCCGAGTTCAAGAGCAGACCGGGGCGTCCCGCCCCTCTCTTCCGGGGGCTGGTGAAGGCGGCCCTGAAAAGAAAGACATAGACCGAAAGGCGGGTGACGGGGATGGGGCCGGACGGGCCCCACCCCTGGAGAATGATGTGGGACGGCCTTTTTCCTCGCCCCGCACGTCCTATCCGCCCTTCCCGTCCTTTTCTCCCTCCGTCAGCTGTCCCGTCAGCGCCTTCCTTATATCCTCCCGGCTGCAACCGGGGATGTTGAACCTCTCCAGGAACCGCTTCGTGGTGGTCAGCACCCTTGTCCTCCCCTTCGGCCTGCTGGAAACCAGACCCATCTCAACAAGCGTCTGTATATGCCTGTAGGCCCTGGTCTTGGAGCCCACCATCTCCACCAGCCTGCTCTGTGCCAGAGGCTGGTAATATCCTATCAACGCCAGGGTCTTCATGACCTCCGGGGGAATATCCGTGGGGGCCACCTCCTTGGCTTCCTCCGCATACTCCCTCTTGACCTGGAAGGTGTAGCCTGTGTCCACCTTGACGATCTCTATTGCCGTCTCCCTGGAAGAATACAGTCTCACCAACTTTTTGAGATGCTTCCTCACCTCCCCCGCCTCCATCCCCAATACCTCCGCTATCTCCCCCGCACGCATGGGCCTGCCGGCCGAGAAAAGAACGGCCTCTACCTCGAACACGCCTTTCTCCACGGCATCACCTTCCGTTCCTTTCCTCTTCCGTCCTTCTTCCATCCCGCCGTCTGACCTTCCTTACATCTATACACCCTATCTATACGGCCACGATCTCCCTTTCCATCACGGGACCTTCATCCGAATCCTCTTTCTCCGCACTCTCACCGATATCCATGTTCCTCAGCCCCTCCCTCTCCTCGTAGGGAACCAGCACCTTGATGGATATCCTCCCCCGGGGGAAGCCCCTCTGGCGGACCGATATCTTTCCATCCTTGGCCAGGAACAGGAGGGCGACGAACACGGAGACCATATCCTCCCTGGTGGGAATGAACAGATCCTCGAATGTTATCTCCTCCTTGTTGATGGACGAAACGGCGGTCCAGACCCTTCTGATATCGTCCTCCAGGGTCTCCTGATGTATCTTGCCGGACACATCCGGCCGGCGAACCCTATTCTCCCTGAGCCTGCGCCTTATCCTAACTATCTCCTCCTGGAGGGCGGCCTCCCGCCTCGCCTCCTCGAAGGCGTCCATCAGATCAACGAGGTCCACCCGGCGCCTTTCCTCCCTCATCACCCTGGGCTCCAGCAGGACGTCCGAGGGGGAGAACACGGGATTATCGTCATACAGGATATCCCACGGGGGAGGCTCGTAGGCCAGCACATCCCCCCCGCCCCCATCTTCCTGGAGGCCGAGATTCCTGGTCTCCTCGGCCCTATCCCGGAGGGACCGGGTCTTTCTCTCCAGGATGGTCCAGGCCAGGAGGACGAGCCTTCCGGCGGTTATGAAGTCCACGGCATCCGCCTTCTTCAGCCGCCGCCTGTACCCCCTGGCGAACCTGGCCAGATCTATGTCCCAGGGGTCCAGATTCTCCCTGACCACCACATCAAGGACCATGAACGCCATCCTCTCCGCGGGATCCGTTATCTGGGTGTGAAGCCCCGCCTCCATCTTGGACAGGGCGGACAGATATCTCTCCACCCTCTCCGGATCATCCTCGACCAAGGCCCTGTGGAAATCCAGGTGCACACGCAGGTTCTCCAAGGCCTCCCTGATGTTCTCCGCCCCGTAACCCCCTGCCTCTCCTTTCCCGGAGGCCCCCGGGGCGC
>JAGHBH010000159.1 GCA_021161085.1 Thermoplasmata archaeon
ATATGATATTTGGCGGCGGCGCGCTCTCTTCTCGGTGAACGAGACCATACCCTTGGAGGCATACGACCGTCTCATAGAAGTTCTTTCAGATGTGGGGGGTGGCGGAGGTGTTTAGACAGGCCAGATATGACGAGCCGCTCCTCTCGGAACTGGAGGCGGGAGGGAAGAAGGAGAGGACTTTTCCCCACACTGAAACTGGCCCGGAGGAATATATTCCCCGAAGATTCATGCGCCGTTCCCCGCCGGCGATTCCGGATCTGGACGAGGCGACCGTTGTTCGCCATTATACCAGGCTGTCCCAGATGAACTGGGGTGTTGACTCCGGCTTCTATCCCCTGGGCTCCTGCACCATGAAATACAACCCCAGGGTCAACGAGAGAATAGCCCTTCTGGACGAGGCCAGATTCATTCACCCCCTGCAGGACCCTTCGACTGTCCAGGGCGCGCTGTGGGTGATGTACGATCTCCAGGAGGCGTTGAAGAGGATAACGGGCATGGATGCCGTCTCCCTGCAGCCGGCCGCCGGAGCCCACGGGGAGTTCGCCGGCCTCTCCATCATCCGGGCGTATCACCGGGACAGGGGCGATAGCGGGAGGATGGAGGTGATAGTCCCGGACACGGCCCACGGCACCAATCCGGCGAGCGCGGCCATGGCCGGCTTCAGGGTCGTTCAGATTCCCAGCGGCCCAGATGGGTGTGTGGACCTAGAGGTGCTGGAGGGTGCTCTGGGCGATTCCACGGCCGCCGTCATGCTCACTAACCCCAACACCCTGGGGGTATTCGAGAAGGACGCCCTGAGGATCGCGGATATGGCCCATGACGTGGGCGCCCTCCTATATTACGATGGGGCGAACCTGAACGCCATAATGGGAAAGACCAACCCCCGTGCTCTGGGTTTTGACGTGGTCCATCTGAACCTTCACAAGACGTTCTCCACTCCACATGGAGGCGGGGGTCCCGGGGCCGGTCCCGTGGGCGTCGTGGACTTCCTGTCCCCATATCTTCCCGTGCCGACGGTGGAGAGAGGCGATGAGGGCTTTTTCCTCGACTGGGATCGTCCGAAAACCATAGGTCCGGTAAAATCGTTCTGGGGCAATTTCCTAGTGCTCCTGAAGGCTCTCGCCTATATCAAGAACATGGGAGGGGACGGCCTGGAGGAGGCGTGCGAGAGGGCGGTGGACAACAGCAACTACCTGGCCCAGAGGGTGGGAGACATACTGCCCGTCCCATATGGAGGACCGTGGAAACACGAGTTCGTGGCCAGCGCCGAACCCCTCAAGGACAAGGGCGTGTCCGCCCTCGATGTGGCCAAACGGCTCTTGGACTACGGCTTCCATGCGCCAACCGTCTATTTCCCCCACCTGGTCCCCGAGGCCCTCATGATAGAACCCACGGAGACGGAGAGCAGGAAGACGCTGGACGGTTTCGTTAACGCCCTCTCCAACATACTGGAAGAGGTGGAAAGGGAGCCTGAGGTGGTCAAGACCGCCCCCCACAACACCTCGGTCGGCCGGGTGGACGAGACCGAGGCGGCCAAAAAGATGGCCTTCACCTGGCGTGATCTGGAAGGGGAATAGCCACAGCGGACACCCACACTTTCACACCTCCGTTGTCCCCCGTGCCACCTTTTTATACTCTCCCTTTTCTGTCTTTCAGCGGTGCACTATGTCCGGCGGCGCTGGTATCGGGTCAGGGCCTCTGCGCTCGGGGACGGCGGATCTGCCCCTGCATCCCGGGAAGGCCCCCAGGTGGCTTTTCAAGCGGATGGTTTCTCTCGCAGGGGGTATAATGGGGTTGATGGTGGAGGAATACGGGCCGTCGGGGACCTTGGAGAGGATATCCGATCCTTTCTGGTTTCAGTGTCTCTCCTGTGTGCTCGGGTTCGACTGGCATTCGTCGGGGACGACCACGGTGACCACCGCCGCCCTATCCCAGGCGCTCTCCAATGGCGAGTATGGGCTGGCTGTTGTTGGGGGGAAGGGCCGTCATTCCCGCAGGGTTCCGGATTCCATACGGGAGGTGGGGGAGAGGATGTCTCTCGGAGACCGTTCTATAGAGGGCATGGTTTATGCCAGCAGGATGACCGCCAAGGTGGATTCCGCCGCTCTCCAGGACGGCTACATGCTCTATCATCATGCGTTTTTCCTTTCCGAGGACGGCTCCTGGGCGGTGGTCCAGCAGGGGATGAACGACGGGAACGGGTATGCCAGGAGGTATCACTGGAGGGGGGGCCCCGGGGTCTCCCGGGGTTTTGTAGATTCTCCGCATGAGGGCATTCTCGGAGAGCGTGAGCCCAGGGTGCTGGATACGACGGCAGGGGAGGCTGCGGAGGCCCGGGGGGCCATCCGGGATCTGGCATGCGAAAGGCCGGAGCGCGTGGCCAGGCTGTTCTCCCGGGTGTATGGCTCCCAGACCACTCTCCTGGAGTGGACAGATGGCGGAGAGGGCCTTCCCCCGAAGAGAAGGAGAACAGCCTCTCCCTCTCTCAGTATGCCCAGGACCATCAACTGGGAGGCTGCCAGGAGGCTCTATGATGTGCAGCCAAGAGACTACGAGGAGGTGTTGGCTGTGCGTGGGGTCGGCCCGTCCACCATCCGAGCGCTGAGCCTTGTGGCCGATCTGGTATACGGGGCTCCGGTGTCCTGGCGGGATCCTGTGAGATACAGCTTTGCGGTGGGGGGAAAGGACGGCGTCCCGTATCCCGTGGACAGGAGGACCATGGACAGGACGGTCGAGGTGATAGCGGAGGGAATCCGGGAGGCGGAGGCCGGTAGGAGGGAGAAGATGGAAGCCATCAAAAGGCTGGAGGGGCTGGTGCCGATGGATAATGGGGGTGTGGCGTCCGGGTGAGAGGTTCGGGCATGTTCGCCTCATCCCCAACCTTTTTACCCCTGTTTTTCTTATGCCTGGCCGGGCGTGTATTGTGAGAGAAAGGATACTCGGTCTGTTCGCCGATAGGGGAGTGCTGCTTTCTCCCGATGCCGCAGAGAGGTTGCTGGGCGAGAGGGAGCCGGCGGAGGCGGCCAGGCTGGTCATCAGGGGTCTGGATGAGGAGGGGTGGGATGGTGTGGTGGTCTCCCTCGGAGATGTGGAAAGGATACTGGG
>JAGHBH010000019.1 GCA_021161085.1 Thermoplasmata archaeon
GATGAAGAGATACAGGAATGTTTTTTCGCTGGGGGAAGACCTCGGTTATACGGCAGCGCTGGTGGCGTACGGGCAGGCCACCATAGATGTGACGGTGGCAGGATTGGCCACCCTTTTGCTGGCGCTGGTGCTCTTGGGCACGGTGGTTTCGGTCATGCGGGGTGTGGCGGAAAACCGGGCGAACATGGGAGTCCTCATGGCCATAGGGGCGACCAAAAATAGGATACGGCTGTTCTTCCTCCGGGACCTTGCTGAGATAATGGTCATGGCTTTTCCCCTGGGAGTGGCTGTCGGGTGGGTTATCTCCAACGTGATATCCGGATACTTCCCGCTGTACGCTTTCGGCCAGACCATCCATCCCATCTGGGATGTGTTTGTAATAGCCATCCTCATGGCTCTCTTTGTGGTCGTTCCCCTTGCCTCCTGGTTTTTCGGCGGGGAGAAGGCCATGGAGCGTACTCCCGGTGATGTGATAAAGCGTGATAGATTGATGTCCCCGGAGACATCTCTGGAGGAGGTGCTGTATGGCGATTAGAAGTTCCTCGTTATGGTGGAAGGTTTCTCTCCTTTCCCTTTTCCTTCTGGCGTTCGTCGTTCGCCTCTGGCCCGCCACCTTCTCCCCTTTTCCCTATAATATAGATGGTTTTCCGCAGGTGAGATTGGCCGAGAACCTCCTTTCCACGGGTTCTCTGGCGCCCGGGGCCGTCTCTCTTCTGGTCTACAATGCCAAGATGCCGGTTCTCCCGTATTTTCTGGCGTACGTCTCCAAGATGACCGGTCTCTCGGCGATGGATGCCATAAGGCTGTTTCTCCCCCTGATGGGGGCCCTCTCGGTGATATGTTTCGTTTTCGTCGTTCACAGGTGGCTGGGAGACAGGCTTGTGTCCCTGTCGGCCGGGGCCTTTCTGGCGTTCTCCGGCTCATATGTCTATGTGACATCAGCGGCCATGAAGGAGGTTTTGGGCATGTTCCTGATGCCGTGGATCATCTTCTTCTTTTCCGGAGCCGCTTCATGGAGGGTGAGCCATGGAACGTTGGGGGGGTTGCTGGAGGGCGGAGCGGTGTCCCTGTTGATGATATTGCTGGTTTTCACCCACCATCTGACCTTTCTGGCGGCGGCGACGATGCTGTTTCTCTCCTCCATTTATTCGTGGACGGAACGGTTTCTGGGTGTGGGACATGATGTCCCCGCCCAATTTGGTGAAGGGAGGGAGTTTTTATTCCGTGTGCTCTCGGAGGGTTCTTTCTTCTTCCTGGCGGTGGTTCTCCCGGGTGTGATAGGATGGTGGTACTACAGTTCCTCGTCGCTGGAGCATTATGAGATACTGACGGCCAATGACAAGATACTGTATCTCTCCCTGGTGGGCCTCTGGTTGCTCTTCGGTCTCTTTGTCCTCATGTCCACGGATGCCTCGGAGAGAAGGCGGTCTTCATACCTCAAACCCCTCTTGGTCGTATTGATGGCATTTTCTCTCCTTCTGGCCAACCACTTTTTCTCGCTGTTCGGCGCTTCCAGAACCCCCCTGAGCCTCTTTTTGTTCATCGTTCCCTATGTATTTTTGGTCTCGTTCTCTCTGGTGGGTTTTGAGGTCGTCCGGTCCACCAAATGGAGGTACAAGACCACGGTCATGGGGATGCTCTTCGCCCCTGGTGTGATGATGACCCACGCCCTGGTAAGCGGTCTGGACGTCACCTCCTTCAACTTTCTCTACAGGTCCTATGACTATGCGGATTTCGGTCTGGCCGTGTGTGCGGGGATAGGCATCGCCTACCTCTCCAGAGGGAGACACCGGGATGATGCAGGGGTAGAGAGTGTGAAAAGGGGGCGGCGTGGCTGCAACCTCCGACCTGGCCTCTTAGGCCGTCGTGTATTGGCAGGCTCACGCCGGGTCCAGGGGAGGGCGGCTCCCGGTGTTTTTCTGGTGGGGTTGTCTCTGCTGACCCTCCCGATGGGGTTCGCGATATCCGAGCTGCACGGAGTGGACGATGTCACCGAACCCTACGAATTCTCCGCTCTGGAGATAGCGGCCCACATCGCGGAGAGGGGGAACCTGACGGTTTACACGGACCAGAGGTATCACGACATAATCTCGCCTTTCTTCATGGTCCACTCGAAGAGCGGTCTGCCCGAGATGATGAAGAACAACGAGACCATACCCCCGGGAACGTTGCTCGTGCTCTCCGAATCCTGGGCTACCGAGGGCGGCCAGGAATATCCCTTCCCCCGGGTGGTGGTTCCTTGGGAAAATATCAACTCCACCATATCCGGGGGTACCCTCCTTTACAGAATAGGCCCTGCGGGAAGCCAGATTTTCATCGTGAGATATGACTGATGGTGAGATATGACTGATGGAGGCAGCGGATGATGACGGCGAAGAAAGGACCGGCCGGGATCGAAACGGGCGGCAAGGAGGGTTCCGTGCTCGTGTTCAGCGTCTGCGGCCCCTCCGGCAGCGGAAAGACCACCCTCATAGAACAACTGCTGAAGCATCTCGCTGGCTACCGTATATGTGTGGTCAAGGACGCCCCCCGCCACGGCGACATAGAAAAAGCCCCGGGAGGCGATGGGAAAGCCAAGGACACCCTGAGATACCGGTTGTCCGGTGCATCTGTAGCGGCTCTTTCCACGGGGGAAACAGGGGTGCTCACGTTCAACAGAAGGCTGGATGTGGACGAGTGGCTTTCCGTCCTTCAGAGCCTGGGCCCCTGGGATCTTATTCTCATGGAAGGATTCAAGAGCTCGCCGGTTCCCAAGATCGCGGTCGGCAAGATCGCCGCCGGAGGGAGAGAGGCCGGTGTAGCCTGCGAGAACGTGGTGCTGTTCCACGATAACGTGGAAGAGACCGCCGAGTTTCTGCGGGTTCAGATCGAGACATGGAAGAAACACAGGATGCTGGATGACACCAACTGCGGGCGGTGCGGGAGGACATGCGGCAGAACGGCTATCTATCTCAGAAAGGGAGGGGAGGCTCGGCCTCCCTGTATAAAGGAAAGCGGCGGTGGGATAGATGCGGCTCCGGATAGTGGGGTGGCCGGGGAGACGGATGGGGATTTCGTGGGCCTGTGGATAAACGATACCCCTATAGAACTGGGAAACTATCCGCGGCGGGTGTTGAGGGCGGTGGTTAACTCCCTGGTCTCAACGCTGAAATTTCGGCCCCCCGAAGGGTCATCCTCTACTGGCAGGAGGGGGGAGAAGATAGTGGTGGTTGTGCCCTGGGATATGCCCCGGGATGAGGCCTCATCTGGATATGGGGGCGAGAAATGAGAGGAGGAAGCGGGCGAGGGAGAGTGGGTTCGGGCTGTTTGTCCAGGACCTTTACCTTATATCTTCAACTGGGTCTCCCCGCTAGGCGACTGGTACTGGGGCTGTTGCGGCGGCGGCATCCCGTAGGGGGCGGGCTTCTTGGGCGGCATCGCTAGGGCCACCAGCAGGATGACCACTATCACCACCAGCAGGAGTATACCCATCTCCATGGTGGACATACCGAAGAATCCGCCGGTGGAGGAGACTGTCACATCCAATGTTTCGGTATTGGTGCCGCCTTCAGGTGACGAGACCTTTATGGTGAATATGTATTTGCCCTTCTCGGTGTCGGGCGGTACCATCACGTTCACCGTGATCTTGGCGGAACTATCTGGCTCTACGTTGACCGGTGTGTCCACGCTTATCCAGGTCTCCGAGGCTCCCGGGGTCTCGGCGATGACCGTTATGGTGACGACCTCGTTCACGTTTCCGTCGTTGGTTATGGTCAGGTTCACCGTCTCCATATTCCCTTCCAGGAGCGTGAGAGAATCGTGGTCCAGCGAGGCTGAAAGGTCGTGGATGGATTTTACGGTTAGGGAGAGGTCTATCCTGTCCTCCACCCCGGCGGCCAGTATGGATGCGGTGAGCCGTATGGTGTAGTTGCCTCCAAGGGCATCCCGGTCCGGTGTGACCCTTATCTCCACGTCCTTTGCTTCACCGGCATCCAGGGAGAGGCTGCTGGAGACGGGCGTTCCGTCCACCCTGTATTCTACCCAGCTCTTGTATGCGGTGTTGACGCTTCCGCCGTAAGAGATCTCCGCAGATAGGGTTATATCAGCATAGTGGTTGCCGGCGTTCTCCACGGTTATATCGAAGGTGGCGTATTCCAGGGACCCAGCGGGATCGTATTGGGCGCTGACCACATCGCCCGTTATCTCCACTTCATACTGGACGGCCACGTTAGCCGTCACCACTACCTGCTCTGTGACATTCGTGTCTCCCTGGGATGTGGCGGTGATGTTGAACGTGTGCTGCCCGGCTTCCACGGTGAGATCCACGGAGACCGTCAGCTGGACCTGGGTCTGGGTGAACGCCGAGAGGGTCACGTCCAGTGTATCCATGCCGTTGTCGAAGGTACCGGTCCATCCGGATGGCATGTTGTGAGCCAGGGTGATGGTGTCCTCCGTGTTTCCCCTGTTCTCCACGGTGACCAGGATGGTCTTGCTGACGCCGGGGGTGAGGCCAACGGAGAGCGGGTCGGCGGTCATTGACAGGTCATATCTGGGGGGTATGACTATGGTGAAGGATTCCACCTCATATACGCTTCCGTCAGCCGTGGATGTCCCGTTCACCACCAGGGTGTATGTGCCGGCGGTGGCCTCGTTCTCCGGGATGTCCACCAGCAGATGGACTTTGTATGGGTTGTTGTCGTCTGTTTTGTTGATGGGCGGCGTGTTGTCCGGAACGGTGGTCCAGTCCAAGGCGCTCCCTTCCACATGGAAGGTTATCACCGTCCTCTGGGAGCCGTTGTTATAGACATCTATATCGATACTTATCTCATCATACATCTTAGTGGTCTCGTTATAGAAAGCCGTGAAAGTGTTCCCGTCAACAGGATGGAGATCGAGTTTGTAAGGCTCCGAGACGTTGACATATACCGTCAGGTTGGCCACATAATCATCCATGGTGGCGTTTATCTCTATGGGATACATGCCGTCCTCCACGTCCGGCACCTGTACCTCCATGGTGACGACATCCTGGCTGTAGGCCATAAGGTTCTCGATGGTCTCAGGACGGAAGATGACGCCACCCTCATCCCAACCCTCCGGCAGGGAGACCAAGGCCATGGTGACATCGCCGTTCTCGTTGCCCCGGTTGTCCACCTGGATGAGGAAGAACGCCTTGGTGCCGGGCGCGGCTTTCACCACCCCGGGACTCGCCGAAAGGGTGAGGTTATGCGTTGCATTTACCGTGGTGTTGAGGAAAATGGTGGCCTTATTAAGAGTGTCTATGGTGCTATGTGCGGAAACTGACAGGTTCAACGAGACATCGGGGAGGGCTTGCGGCGGCGATGTTACGGTAAGATTGAGCAATCTCTCTTCTCCGGGACCGACATTCTCGAAATAGGTCTGGTTGAAGGTGACATTCCACCCATTCAAAGAGGTGGGGGCGTAGGTGATCACTATATCCAAGGGATCTGGGTTCGTTGTATTGGCGTTTCTCACCGTAAGATTGTATACGACCGAGGCACCGGCATACACCCCCCTATGTGCGGTCCCGTTGGTAAGATATATCTCTATATCCGCTTTGCCTACTTTTAGTGTCAGCTCCACCATAGAGGAGAATACTGTGTTCCCTGAGGTAGGCCACTCCGGCCATGTCATGTTAGCCCACACTGAGAAAGTGTAGAGGCCGTCTGTGGGCGTAGCGTTAGCGGCCAAAGTATAGGAAGCAGACACGATGTCGCCTCCCACGATGTTGAAATATTCCGGTCTCGTTTTGTTAACCCATCTTTTGCTTCCCGTCCAGGGTATGGTCGGGCCGCTGGTCTGATATCCATTTAGAGATACATGGGCCTGGAAGTTGCAGTCTTTGGCCAGTACCTCCATGAGGAAGGTCGCGCTTTCGTTGCTGTTGTGGGGTATCACCAGCGGGGTGTTGGTGGCCGTGAAAGAGAAGTTGAATTCTGGCTTGATCACCAAAAGCTGTATGTCGTCTATATACCACCCCTTGCTCGCGACCACCCAGTTTCCGGATACCAGGAATCTCAGCTGGAATTTGAAATCCGGGTCGTAGGTGTGAGGCAGATATCCGGTGAGGTCTACACGGGTGGGTATTGCGTTCTTGTAGTCGTGAGTCCACACAAGTTTTTGTGTGGGTTCGAACTGATGGGGGTTCTCCTTTTCACTGGTGTTCCATACCGTCGTCCATCCTTGCCATTCCCCACCTTCCGAATAATTTATCTGAAGGGTCCCCCAATCTCCCCTCACAAAGTTATTAACTGAGTACATATAATAAAAGGTCAGATATAGCCCTATTCTGTTGCTTTCTGTGAGATCCAAGACGGAGGGGTATACATATTCTTCCTGTCTGTAGACCCAATATAGGTCCTTCCCATCTATTACTGGGCTCTCGATGACCTGACATGCTGGAACACCTAACCACGGAAAATCTCCTCCCCGCCAGGAATGTGTCTGGCTGTAGTAATATTCGCTCTGGATACGGAAATCCCCGTTGTTCTTGTGGTCTATGTGCTCGTCACTATCCGGTGATGCTACGGTATATGATTTCCAGTCCTTTCCCTCTAGGTCTGAGGTAAATGTTTCTATGTCGTCGTTCAATATGGGCTCATAGACCTTTACGGGCCTATATTTGACCTTATCCTGGGTATAGGAAGAATAGTCATAGATGTCGATGGGCGGCTCCTCACCGGGAAGACTGCAGTATACGACTATGATGTACTGATCGCTTACCGTGGGGGTCCAAGAGAGAACCCTTGGGTCGGAGTTCCTGGGCTCCAACTGTACGGTTATGGAATCGTGATATACCTCTATACCATAACGGTTGAACACCTTTATGCCATAGACCACCGCAGCAAAAGTGTCGTTCATATCAAAATTCTTTATGTAACAGGTGATATCGATCGGGTGGCCGGGGAGTGTGGCGTATTCCGTGGTTTCCCTTCCCAGGTCCACTCCCCTAACCTTTCCCCCGGATGTGAATTTTATGTATCCCTCCCTTAATATTGGTCTCTGTCCAGGGCTTTGCAGATCATACACCGGGACCACTTTCGCATCTTCTTTTAACAGAAAGTCGAAATCGTGAGCGCTCTCAAAAACCCGTATATCATCTATGAGCCAGCCCTGATGTTTGTTGTCCTGCCCGTCTATAGAATCAAAATAGAAACGCAGTTTTATTCTGGTCCCCGCACCCATTGCGGTTATATCCACAACCTCCGACAACCAGTTACCCCGGGTGTCCTCAAGCACGGATATATTTTTCCATTCCGTATCCTGCTCGGTCTTTATCTGCACTATGGCCCTTTCGTATCCCGTCGGGTCTGAACCTGTTTCCAGAGAGAGTTTATATCTGAACTTGAGAAATGCATAAGAATTTTCCGTCAGGTCGATATAATTTTTTGTGGTCAGATTTCCCCGGGTCCTTACAGAGTTTCCTTCGTCATCCGTTACCTCATACGTCCCGGAATCCTCATTTCCATACCACCAGCAGTATCCACCAGAGTAGGAATATTTGCTTGTGATATGCCACAATCCGCTGGCAACCCATTTGCCTCCAGAGCTAGGGTCTACCGAATCTGAGAAATTATCTGGCTGCTCTCCAAACGCCGGAGCAGGGGTAAAATACAGCAGGGGCATTAGAGCCATCAGAATAAACATCACAGCGGTCGTCACGCCGATAATTTTCCTTCGCTTGCCATGGTCCGTCACATGGTCTGTCATCCATATCACTCCCTAATCGATAGATACCGCACCATCCATATCGGAATGCTGGGAATGGCATACCCGGACAGCCTATATATATTTTTTGAGAATCGTGCTGTGTTGCGTAAATCGGAATTTTGATAAGGGGGGTGTGGCATGTAATATGGGGGGGTGTGACATGGATGCATCTCAAAAGAGGTGGGATACGGAAAAGGATGGCGAGCAGAATCCTCCTTCTCAGCCCTCAAAAGAATCTTCGGAGAAGGAGTGAGGGCCAGCAGTACGGAACAGATGTTCAGAGAAGTAGAAATGAGAATAATGCTCTATAACCTGCTGCTCGACATATGAACCACACACCCCCCACTCGAAGTAGAAGCACAATGAGAACAAAGAGTAGCCCC